>NZ_JBAMDH010000023.1:0-98552 GCF_036961685.1 Massilia sp. DD77 | reverse complement strand
CGTCCCCTCAGACGCCCTTAGCTGGTGTGCCCTGCTGCCTGTCAGGTCAGGCTGCAGCGGCTTCTTCGCTTCCTTGATCCGGCAAGCGTTTGATCGCTTGGTGGTTATGGTCTTTCAACATCTGCTTGTGTTTCAGAACCTGTCGATCCAGCTTGTCCATCAGCGTGTCGATTGCGGCATACAGGTCTTGGGCGACACTGGCCACGTGCAGGGTCTTGCCGGACACCTGGACATTGATTTCAGCTTTTTGCCTTTTTTCTTTTTCAGTGAGGTTGTCGACGGCAAGGAAGACGTGGGTGTCGATCACTTGATCGAAATGCCGGATGATGCGCTCGAGCTTATTCTGAACATATTCACGGATAGCGGGAGTCACTTCGAGATGGTGGCCACTGATTGTGAGGTTCATACACACTCCTTTGAAAAGGCGCGCCGCCCAGGCACAAGGCGGGAGTGGGCAACGCTGTTACAAAGCTTTGCGGAGGCTGACGGGAGGGATCTTGAGCGCTTCACGGTATTTGGCGACCGTCCTGCGCGCAATGACCATGCCTTGTTCCCCGAGCATCTCCGCGATCTTGCTGTCGGATAAAGGATTCTTAGGGTCTTCTGCTCCTGTCAATTGCGCGATGAGAGCGCGGATCGCCGTCGAGGAGGCTTCTCCCCCCGCTTCGGTGGCGACATGGCTTCCGAAGAAGTATTTCAACTCGAACATGCCGTGCGGGGTCAGCATGTACTTCTGCGTTGTAACACGAGAAATTGTGCTTTCGTGTAGGCCTAGTGTATCAGCTATCTCACGTAAAACAAGGGGCCGCATGGCAACCGCGCCGTGGGAGAAAAAGTTCTTCTGTCGCTCGACAATGGCCTCGGCCACGCGCAGGATGGTATCGAAACGCTGGCGCATGTTCTTGATCAGCCACTTGGCTTCTTGCAACTGCGAATTCATCTGCCCTTCGCACTTGCCCTGCTTCATGAGCGAGGCGTAGAGGCTGTTCACGCGCAGGCGCGGCATCACATCCGGGTTCAGCATCACGGCCCAGCCGTTCTTGGCGCGGCGCACGATCACATCCGGTACCACGTAGTCTGACACGTTCGACGCGAAGGCCGCGCCCGGGTGAGGATTGCACTGGCGCACTACGGCCTGCACTTCGCGCAGGTCTTCGTCGTCGCAGTCCAGCGCCTTCTTGAGCTTGCTGTACTCGCGCTGGGCGAACCAGCTCAGGTAGCCTTCGACGATCTTCAGCGCCAGGCGCCGCGTCACCATCGGCACGCCCGGCATGCGGCGGATCTGCAGCGCCAGGCATTCTCCCGCGCTGCGCGCACCCACGCCCACCGGATCCAGGCTCTGCACCAATGCCAGGGCGCAGCGCAGCTCGTCCATGTCGATCTCGAGCTCTTCCGGCAGGCGGGCATGGATCTCGTCCAGCGGTTCTTCCAGGTAGCCGTTGTCGTCGAGCGCGTCGATCACCAGCTCGGCCAGCGCGCGGTCGCGCGCGGAGCAGCCGGTGACGCGGATCTGTTCCATCAGGTGCTCGCGCAGGTTGATGGCGCTCGCCTCCAGCTGCGGGCGGCCATCCTCGTCCTCGCCCCCGCCGGAGCCGCCGCCCGAGCCCCAGTCGGCGTCCGACGCGTCGCGTTCGGCGTCGCCGCCCTCGAAACCCTCGCCGGCTTCGCTGGATGCCGCGGGCGCGGCTTCGCCTTCCTGCGCCGGGGCGGCCGGCGCCGGCGCCTCGCCGTTGGGAGGCGCGTTGTTGATCGCGCCGTCGGCCAGCAGCCGCACCGAGCGGTCGAGCGGATCGTCCAGCCGTTCGAGCAAGGGGTTATCGGACAGGATCTGCTCGATCTCCTGGTGCAGTTCGAGCGTGGACAACTGCAACAGGCGGATCGACTGCTGCAGCTGGGGCGTCAGTGCAAGATGCTGCGATGTGCGGAGTTGCAGGGATTGTTTCATGTCTTCTACATGCGGAAGTGTTCGCCCAGGTAGACGCGGCGCACGGACTCATTCGCGATGATGTCGTCCGGCCGGCCCGAGGCCAGCACGGCCCCCTGGTTGATGATGTAGGCGCGATCGCAGATGCCGAGCGTCTCGCGGACATTGTGGTCGGTAATCAGGACACCGATCTTGCGCTCTTTCAGGAAGCGCACGATGCGCTGGATCTCGATCACGGCGATCGGGTCGACGCCCGCGAAGGGCTCGTCCAGCAGCACGAAGCGCGGGTTGGTGGCCAGCGCGCGCGCGATTTCCACGCGGCGGCGCTCGCCGCCCGAGAGCGACATGGCCGGGTTCTCGCGCAGCTTCTCGATCTGCAGGTCGGCCAGCAGGGTGTCGAGGCGTTCGCCGATCTGTTCCTTGCTCAGCGGCCGGCCGTCGACCTGCTGCAGCTCGAGCACCGCGCGGATGTTCTCCTCCACGGTCAGCTTGCGGAACACCGAGGCTTCCTGCGGCAGGTAGGACAGGCCCAGCACCGCGCGCCGGTGGATCGGCAGGCTCGAGATGTCGGTGCCGTTGATGTCGATCGAGCCGGCGTCTGAAGGCACCAGGCCGACGATCATGTAGAAGGACGTGGTCTTGCCGGCGCCGTTCGGGCCCAGCAGGCCGACCACCTCGCCGCACTCGACCTGCAGCGAGACGTCGCGCACCACCAGGCGCTTGCCGTAGCTCTTCTGCAGGCCCTTGACGATCAGGGTGCTGCCGCTGTCGCGTGCCTCCATCATTGCTTGCCCGCCGCGGGTGCCGCCGCCGGCGCCGGCGCGGCGCGCTTGGGCGCCAGGATCAGGGTGCCGCGTCCGCCGCCGACCTTGCTCTGGCCGCTGGCGTCGTTGCGCACGCTGGCGACTTCCTTGCGGTTGTCGTAGGAGATGAAGGGCGCATTGATCTCGTTGGTCACGCGCTTGCTCTCGAGTTCCTTGACCACGGCGTCCGAGAAAAGCTTGACCATCTCGATGCGTTCGTCGTATTCGATGCGCTGGGCCTGGCCTTCGACCCACAGGTCGGGGCCGCCGTCGCGCTTCTGGCGGAAGGTGGCGACCTTGCCCGGGTTCGCGGTCAGGGTCACGCTCATGTAGCCTTCCGGCGTTTCCTTGACCAGGGCGCGGTCCGACTTGAGCACCAGGGTGCCGCGGGTGACGACCACGTTGCCGGTCAGGATACGGGTCTGGGTGACCTCGTCGACGTCGAGCGAGTCGAAATTGATGACGGCCTGCTTGAGCGAATCGGCGCGCTCGGCGAAAGCCGGGAGCGACAGCAGGGAAAGGCAAAGGGCAGCGAGGTGTTTCTTCATCATGTTCTGGTCCTGGGTTGACGCGGCGCTGTCATGAACGGCCTATTGGCGCGCGCGTGGCGGATAGACGATCTGGCCGCGGCTGGCGATGTGCATCTTCTGGGTCGCGTTGTTGGCCACCATGCCGGTGCCGCGTACGCTGGAAGCGCCCAGCTGCATCTCGATCGGCTGATCGGTCTTGAGGATTTCTTCGTCCGGCAAGGCGGTGAGCGCCTGGGTGCGCACGCGCAGCGCTTCCGACCTGGCGGTGCGCGCACGCTGCAGGTCGACGTTGCCGAGCATGTCGACGCGGTGTTCCTGGTGATAAATGCGGGCGCGGTCGGCGGTGACCGTCATCGGCGGACGGCCCGGCTCGACACCGCGCAGCACCGGCTGCACCACGGTCGAGACGTCGCCCTCGGGGATATGGGTCAGGCGCTTGCCCGACACCACGTAGCTCGGCTGGCCGCCCTCGGTCATGCGCACGAAGGAGAAGTTCTCGACGATGTAGTCGGGCTCCGTCGGCGGCCCGCCAAGGCGCGCGCCGGCGTCGTCGCCGTCGAAGGCCTGCAGCAGCCAGAAGCTGCCGAAGGCGCAGAAGACCGCGATCATCATGATCGTCAGGAGCTTCCAGCGGTGCGCGGTGCGCTTGTTGTTCAGGTAGCCGACCATCGCATGCTCAGGCGAAGTAAGGCGCGAGCGCCTGTTCGTAGGTGCCCTGGGCGCGCATCACCAGGTCGCACACCTCGCGCACGGCGCCGCGGCCGCCCGCGTTGCGCGTCACGTAGTGGGCGCGGTGCTGGACTTCCGGGTGGCCCGAGGGCACGGTGACCGCGAAGCCCACGCGCGTGAACAGCGGCAGGTCGATCACGTCGTCGCCGATGTAGCCGCACTCTTCCGGCGTCACGCCGGTCTTGGCGAGCAGCTCGGCGAAGCCGATGCGCTTGTCGTGGAAGCCCTGCCAGACGTGGGTGATGCCCAGGTCGGCGGCGCGCTTGACCACGATCGGCGAGTTGCGCGCGCTGATGATGGCGGTCTGGACGCCGGTCTTGTTCAGCAGCTGGATGCCCAGGCCGTCCAGCACGTTAAAGGTCTTGGTGACTTCGCCGTCCGGGCCGTAGGTGAGGCTGCCGTCGGTGAGCACGCCGTCGACGTCGAAGATCATCACCTTGACGCGCGCGGCCCGTTCCATGTGTGCGAGCGGCAGCATCAGATCACCTTGGCGCGGGTCAGGTCGTGGATGTGCAGGGCGCCGACCAGGCGGTCGTCCGCGTCCACCACGAGCATCTGGTTGATGCGGAATTCCTCCATCACGGCGACGGCGTCCACCGCCAGCTGCTCCGGATGCACGCGGCGCGGGTTGGCGTGCATGACGTCGCGGATGGTGAGGTTCGAGAAGTCGTGCATGCGCTCGATCAGGCGGCGCAGGTCGCCGTCGGTGAACACGCCGATCGGGCGGTTGTCGGCGTCGACCACGGCGGTCATGCCCATGCCCTTCTGGGTGATCTCGAGCAGGGCCTTGGCCAGCGGCACCTCGGGCGCCACGACCGGGATCGCCGCCCCGCTGCGCATCACGTCGCGCACGTGGGTCAGCAGGCGGCGGCCCAGGGCGCCGCCCGGGTGCGACAGCGCGAAGTCTTCCTCGCGAAAGCCGCGCGCATCGAGCAGGGCCACGGCCAGGGCGTCGCCCATGGCCAGGGTGACGGTGGTGCTGGTGGTCGGGGCCAGGTTCAGCGGGCAGGCTTCCTTGTCCACCGCGATGTTCAGGTGGACCTCGGCCAGCAGCGCCAGGCGCGAGGCCGGCTTGCCGGTCAGGGCGATCACGTGGGTGCCCATGCGCTTGACCGCCGGCAGGATGTCGAGCAGCTCGCTCGACTCGCCCGAGTTCGAGATGGCGATGAAGACGTCGTTCGGCGTGACCATGCCCAGGTCGCCGTGGGCGGCCTCGCCCGGGTGGACGAACATGGCCGGGGTGCCGGTCGAGGCCAGGGTGGCGGCGATCTTGCGGGCGATGTGGCCCGATTTGCCCATGCCGGACACCACCACCCTGCCCTTGCAGGCGTACAGCAGGTCGGCGGCGCGCACGAAACTGTCGTCGTCGCCCAGGCGCGCATGCAGGGCGCGGATCGCGTCGGCCTCGATGGCCAGGGTCTCGCGGCCCAGTTCCAGGAGCCGGCGCGCCTGGCTCTCGTCAAAACTTTTCAGCATTGTTTTTTCATCGGTTACACTCATACCAGAAGTATAAACGAATTGGGAAAGCAAAAAACTTGCCAGTCATAACAAACAACAACACCGACCGTCCTAAGGACTGGAACAGGGCCGATGCATTCCGGACTTGAACTGACCCTGCTCCTGCTGGGCTGCGCCGTGCTCGGCGTGGTTGCTTTCCGCATGCTCCACCTGCCGCCGATGCTCGGCTACCTCGCCGTCGGCGTGCTGATCGGCCCCCATGCCCTGGCCCTGGCCGACGACAGCCCGGCCACCCACGCGCTGGCCGAATTCGGCGTCGTGTTCCTGATGTTCTCCATTGGACTGGAATTCTCCCTGGCCCAGCTCAAGGCGATGCGGCGCATCGTCTTCGGGCTGGGCATGGCGCAAGTCGTATTGACCATTGTGGCCACCATGCTGTTCGGGCAGCTGATCTCCATGCTCACGCCGCAGCTGAACATCAGCTGGCAGGCCGCCCTCGCCCTGGGCGGGGCGCTGGCCATGTCCTCGACCGCGATCGTGGTCAAGATGATCACCGAGCGCCTCGAGCTCGAGAGCGAGCACGGACGCCGCATCATCGGCATCCTGCTGTTCCAGGACCTGGCGGTGGTGCCGCTCCTGATCCTGATTCCCTCGCTGGCGCGCAACCCGGAAGACCTGCCGGCCACCCTCGGCCTGGCGGCCCTGAAGGCGGCCGCGGTGCTGGCCCTGCTGCTGTTCTTCGGCCAGAAGCTGATGCGGCGCTGGTTCACGGTGGTGGCCAAGCGCCGCTCGCAGGAGCTGTTCATGCTCAACCTGCTCCTGGTGACCCTGGGCGGGGCCTGGATCACCGAGCAGGCCGGCCTGTCGCTGGCGCTGGGGGCCTTTGTGGCCGGCATGCTGATTTCCGAGACCCAGTACAAGCACCAGGTGGAAGAAGACATCAAACCCTTCCGCGACGTGCTGCTGGGGCTGTTCTTCATCACCATCGGCATGCTGCTCGACCTGCAGATGGTGCTGGCCAACTGGTGGCTGGTGCTGGCGCTGCTGGTGCTGCCGGTGCTGCTCAAGTTCGCGCTGATCGCCGGCCTCGCCAAGCTGTTCGGCTCCTCGGACGGGGTCTCGATGCGCACCGGCCTGGCGCTGGCCCAGGCCGGCGAATTCGGCTTCGTGCTGCTCAACCTGGCCTCGGATTCGAAGCTGATCGATCCCTTCCTGATGCAGCTGGTGCTGGCCTCGATGGTGCTGTCGATGCTGGTGGCGCCCTTCATGATCGCCAACATGGACAAGATCGTCATGAAGGTCGCGGCCAACGAGTGGATGATGCAGTCGCTGGCGCTGACCCAGCTGGCGACGCGCACCATGAAGACGCAAAAACACGTGATCATCGCCGGCTTCGGGCGCAGCGGCCAGAGCCTGGCGACCCTGCTGAGCGAGGAAAAGCTGCCCTGGTACGCGCTCGACCTGGACCCGGAACGGGTGCAGGAAGCGCGCGCCGCCGGCGCCAATGTCTCCTACGGCGACGCTTCGCGCCGCGAAGCCCTGATCGCGGCCGGCGTCAACCGCGCCAGCGCCCTGGTGATCACCTTCGCCGACACCCGCCTGGCCCTCAAGCTGCTGCACCTGGTGCACGAGCTGGCGCCGAACCTGCCGGTGATCGTGCGCAGCCACGACGACAGCGACCTCGATCTCCTCAAGGCCGCCGGCGCCACCGAGGTGGTGCCGGAAGCGCTGGAGAGCAGCCTGATGCTCGCCTCGCACGCGCTGGTGATGCTGGGCGTGCCCCTGCGGCGCGTGGTGCACCGGGTGCAAGCCGCGCGCGACGAACGCTATGCGGCGCTGCGCGGTTACTTCCACGGGTCCGGCGACATCACGGACGATCCCGAGCACACCTATGTGCGCCTGCATTCGGTGACCCTGAGCGATGGCGCCGCGGCGGTCGGCAAGCGGCTGGCGGAACTGCGGCTGGATGAAGTGGGGGCCGAGGTGACGACCCTGCGCCGCAGCGGCGAGAAGCTCGAGGCCGGGCCGGAGACGGTGCTGCACGTGGGCGACGTGGTGGTGCTGCGGGGCGAAGGGGATGCGGTCAGCCGCGCCGAGGGCCGGCTACTCTAGGGTTAGCGGCGAAGCCGCCAACCCTACGATCATCAAACGGCACGGACCCGCTTACGCGATGGTGACCACCTTGTTGCGCCCGCCCGCCTTGGCCTGGTACAGCGCCGAATCGGCCGTCGCCACCAGCTCCTGGGCCACGCCTTCGATCGCATGCTCGCGGTCGAAATCGGACAAGCCCGCCACCCCGATCGACACCGTCACGCCTACCCGCTCGCCCGTGCTCAAATCCACCGGCTGCGCCGCCACGCTGGCGCGGATGCGCTGGGCCACCATGGTGGCCGCCTCCAGGTCGGCGTCGATCAGGAGCACCACGAATTCCTCGCCGCCGAAGCGCCCCAGCGCGTCGGACATGCGCAGCTCGGCCTTGATGCGCGCGGAGACTTCGCGCAGCACCTCGTCGCCGCCCTGGTGGCCGACCGTGTCGTTGACCCGCTTGAAGTGGTCGATGTCGATGTACATGCACGACAGCCGGTAGCCCTGGCGCCGCGCGCGCGCGATTTCTTCCAGCAGGCGGCGGTCCATGTAGCGGCGGTTATAGACGCCGGTGAGCGAATCGGTCAGGCCGATGTACTTCAGCATCTCGTTGCTGATCACGTTTTCCAGGCAGATCGCGATGATCGAGCCCATGTGCTCGACGAAATCGGTGCCCAGGTTCGGCGTGAAGCGGTTGGGATCGACGCTGCCCAGGTTCAGGCTGCCGATCAGGCGCGTGTTGCGCATCAGGGGCACCAGGGCCACGCTCTGCAGCCCGGCCGGCGGGTGCGGGAACATCGCGCAATGCTGGGCCGGCGCGTAGGCGCCCAGCAGCGGACGCACGCGGCGCCCGCTCGCCAGGTCGAAGCCCAGCTCCACCGCCTGCTCGCAGAACATCAGGTGCGGGAACTGCTCGAAATCCACGCCCAGCTTGTGCATCACGGTATAGATGTCGGCGTCCTCGTCCACCAGCGACAGGGTGACGATGTCGAGCTCGGAAATCACCGGCAAGGTGCGGAAGATCGTGCCCACCAGCTCGGGAAAGCTGCCGGCGCCCACGATCTGCAAATCGAAGGCCTGGTGGCGGCACATGATCTCGTGATTGCGTTCCGCCTGCTCGAGCAGGTAGGCCATGCGCGCGCGCAGGCTTTCGTTTTCCGCCATCAGTTCTCGCGTCGACGCGTCTGGCTCGTGCATGGGAATTCCTTTCAGCAATACCCGTAACATTACGCCATCTGTCCTTGCTTGGAAACGAAAAACGCCCCCGGAGGGGCGCGAAAGGGCCGCGTTGTCGTCGAATTTGCGACACCTGTTATGGCCTTGGCAACGGCCGGACGGGTTCGCCCGGCGCGGCGTCAGAAGGCGATGCTGGCGTCCAGTTCCTGGCCGACGCGCAGGACCGCGCCGGCGCCGTCCTGGACGATGCAGTTCTGCCCGATGCAGACGGCGCCCTCCATGCGCGGATTGGCACGGTAGGTCTGGAGGATGTCCATCGGATCGGGGCCGGGGATGCCGGTGGCCTGGTCGATGGCGGGAATCGGGCAGCGCGCGCAGGGCTTGACCGGGCGCAGCGACAGGCCGTCGGCGGTGAAGGCTTCGACGAAATCCTCCTCGAAGGCGTCGATGCCGTCCACGACCAGGTTGGGCCGGAAGCGGTTCATCGGCAGCGGCGCGCGGCCGGCGGCACGCAGTTTCGCATTCAGGTCGTCGAGCGAGGCCTGGCCGATCAACAGGAAGGGATAGCCGTCGGCGAAGCGGGTCTCGGCGGGCGTACCGCCCGTCCACTTGGTGCTGGTGGGGCGCTGCACCTCCGGGCGGAAGCGCACCAGGCGGCAGGCGGCCTGCAAGGCGTTGGCGAACCAGGCCGCGGCGGCGTCGCCGCAATCGGCGGCGGCCACGCTGTGGTCCCAGATCTGCACCGGCAGGGTGGGCGCATGAGCGTCGTGGGCCAGGGGCAGGCGCAGCGGCGGCATGCCGGGCGCCTCGGCCACCAGGAATTCATGCTCGACGCGCGGAGTGACCAGGGCCATGCGCGGAAACTCGCGCTGGGTCAGGAATTGTCCCTCGCGCGTGACCAGCATCCATTCGCGGTCGTGCACACCCTCGGCCACCAGGCCGGACCGCGCCAGCGTGGCCTGCGGCACGGACAGGCCGGCGCAGGATTTGATCGGATAGACGACGAGTTCGGTCAGGATGGCCATGGCGTTCACATGCGGGGAAAGGCCATTAGTATCGCAGCAATCGGCGTCAGCGTCCGGCGGCGGCCGTCTTTGCCTTTTCCTCACGCTCGCGCTGGAGGCGCGCCTCGAAGTTGCGGCTGCTGGCCGAGGCCAGCTTGCGGCAGGCCTGTGGATCGACAAAGGGATTGGCGCCGTCCTTCCTGTTCGCCGCCTTGGCGAACAGGTCGCTGAAGGACGGATGGGCCGTGACCAGGACGTCGCAGGGCATGTCGGCGATGCGGGCGATGGTCTTGCGGAAGCTTGCGCTCAGGTCCGGGCGGGTGGCATCGCCGCTGTAGTAAAAGCCGTCGGTCGATACCGCCGTGAGGCTGTCGGCGTAGACGATGACCGCGCATGCGCCCTGCTCGCAGGACTCCCAGCTCCAGCTGGTGCCGCCCGGCGTATGGCCCGGCGTGTAATGCACGGTCAGGCGCAGCGGGCCGACCGCGACGCTCTTGCCGTCGGCGATCTCGCGCACCCCGGCGACCTTCGGGATGTGATAGCGGTCCTTCGGGTCGTATTGCGGATCGTCCTCACCGGGCGTACCGTCGCGCAGCACCTGGGCCGCGTGCGGGCTGGCGATCACGGTCGCGCCGCTGGCGCGCTGCAGTTCGGCGATGGCGCCGGCGTGGTCGAAGTGCGGGTGCGAATTGAGGATCACCTTGATGTCGCGCATGCGGAATCCCAGCGCCTCGATGTTCTTGCGGATCAGGGGAGCTGACTGGGGCAGCGCGCCGTCGATCAGCACGTGGCCTTCAGGGCTGGTGACGAGCACCGAGGACAGGCCGGCGGTGCCGACGTACCAGGTGTTGCCGTGGATTTTGAAGGGGGCGGCGGGCTGGTTCCATTCGTCGCACATGCCGCATCGGATCGCTTTGCCGGCCGGCGCCGCGGGTGCGGCCAGGGGCATGGCGGCCAGGGACAGGACCACTGCAAGGGAGGGGATGTTCTTCTTCATGACGCGGCACTCTCGAGAATAAAAAAAGGGCCCCGAAGGACCCTTTGCAATGCATTCTGGATCAGACGTTGAACAGGAAGTTCAGCACGTCACCGTCCTTGACGATGTATTCCTTGCCTTCGGCGCGCATCTTGCCCGCTTCCTTGGCGCCGGTCTCGCCCTTCAAGGCGATGTAGTCATCGAAGGCGATCGTCTGGGCGCGGATGAAGCCGCGTTCGAAGTCGGTGTGGATCACGCCGGCCGCCTGGGGGGCGGTAGCGCCGACCGGCACGGTCCAGGCGCGCACTTCCTTCACGCCGGCCGTGAAATAGGTCTGCAGGCCGAGCAGTTTATAGGCGGCGCGGATCAGGCGGTCGAGGCCCGGTTCTTCCATGCCCATGTCGGACAGGAAGGCGGCCTTGTCGGCGTCGTCGAGGTCGGCGATTTCCGATTCGATGGCGGCGCTGATCGCGACGATCGGCGCGTTCTGCTTCTGCGCGAAGGCGGTCAGCTGGTCCAGCATCGGGTTGTTGGTAAAGCCGGTGTCGGAGACGTTGGCCACGTACATGGCCGGCTTGGCCGTGATCAGGAACAGCTGCTTGATCATGGCCATCTCGTCGGCGTCGAGGCCCATGGTGCGCACCGGCTGGCCTTCGTTCAGGTGCGGCAGCAGGCGTTCGCAGATGGCGACCAGCTTGGCGGCATCCTTGTCGCCCGAGCGCGCCTTCTTGTTTTCGCGGTGGATCGCCTTCTCGACGGCACCCAGGTCGGCCAGCGCCAGTTCGGTCTGGATGACTTCGATGTCGTCGATCGGGCTGACCTTGCCGGCCACGTGGATCACGTTGTCGTCCTCGAAGCAGCGCACGACGTTGACGATGGCGTCGGTCTCGCGGATGTGCGACAGGAACTGGTTGCCCAGGCCCTCGCCTTTCGACGCACCGGCCACCAGGCCGGCGATATCGACGAATTCGACGATCGCCGGCACGATGCGTTCCGGCTTGACGATGTCGGCCAGCGCCTGCATGCGCGGATCCGGCACCTCGACCACGCCCACGTTCGGCTCGATGGTGCAGAACGGGTAGTTTTCAGCCGGGATGCCGGCCTTGGTCAGCGCATTGAACAGGGTGGACTTGCCGACGTTGGGCAAGCCGACGATGCCGCATTTGAGGCTCATGGGAACTCTTTCTCTCTGTAGACGCAGGCGGCATAGGCGCCGCCTTCAAACCTCACATTGTAACCCCGGAAGGCCCGTTGCCGAAAAAAACGGCCGCTTGCGGGCGCGCGGGATGCGTCGCGAAAACGACAGGCGGGCCCTCAGGGACCGGACTGCCCGACCGGACGCGACATGACGTAGGCGTCGACATAGCCCAGCTCCCGGTGCAGGAAGGCTTCAGGCAGGGTTCCCGCGATCCGGAACCCGTGCTTTTCGTAGAGCGCAACCGCGGGCCGGTTTGTCGAAACGACAAAATTAAACTGCATCGAACGAAAGCCCGCGGCGCCGGCCTGCCGGAGCGATTCGCGCAGCATCGCGCCGCCGATGCCCCTGCCCTGCACGTCGGGCCGCACCAGATAGGTCGCGCTGCCGACGTGCGAGGCCCGGCCCGGGAGATTGGCATTGAGCTTGTACATGCCGACGATCTCGCCCTCGAGCAGGACCACATGGGCCTGCACGCCCGCACCCAGCCACATCGCGTCGAACAGGCTGTCGGGCGTGTCCTCGGTGAACGGCAGCGCATCGCCGGCGCGGCACACCTCGCGGAACAGGGCGGCCATTGCATCGCGGTGCTGCGCCTGCGCCTGGGCGAAACGCACGGGAAGGGTCATGGGATGGGCTCCTGCCGGGTCAGATCGGCTCTACACGCGCCAGGTCCGGGCGTTCGGCGAAGGCCGCCAGCTCGTCGCGCAGCCGCTCGCCTTCGCCGATGGCGCGCTGCCAGTCGCGGATGCGCGCATCGTGGTCGAGACCGTAGAAGCCGAAATCGTTCCGGTCCGGCAGCTTGCCGCGCGGGAGGGTTTTCAGGAATTCCTCGGACGGGGCAACGATCACGACGTTGTCCAGCCAGCCGCGGTTCGCGCCGCGCGCAGCCCTGCGCCACGGCAGGCCCTTGTCGAGCCAGCCAGGCACGATGTGCGGCGTGAAGTGCGGATACAGCACGATGTCGCTGCGCCCTTCCCCCGCCGCGCGCGCATACGGCAGCGCCAGGTGGTAGTCGATGATGCCGCCGTCCCAGTAATGGCCGGGCGGCAGCGCCGCGATGGCGGTCACCGGCTTCATGATCAGGGGTAAAGTGCCCGAGGCGAGCAGCCCCGACGCCAGGTTTTCGCGGCTCAAGGCAGAGAAATGGGTGGTGAAGGCGTCGAAGCGCTCGCGCAGCCAGGGGGCGCTGGAACGCCGGTCGCCGATCACCACGCGCTCCATCAGGCGACCCAGCCAGGCGCGCGAGCCGATGTTGTGCAGCGCCGCCGAGGCGAAGCCGCGCAGCTCGGCATAGCGGTGCGCCGGTGCGGCCAGCGAGCGCAGCCCGCGCACGGTCAGCAGGTGCAGGCGGTGGTGCGGGTGGTTGACGATGTCGTCCTCGTGCCCGCGCACGAATTCGCCCAGCAGGCCCTGGACCACCTCGTCGATCTCGTGCTGGGTCGGCTTCTTGCTGGTGTAGCGCTGGCCGGCGTACAGCTCGCCCAGGCGCGCAAAGGCCTTGACCGGGTCCTTCTGGCAGGCGGCGGCCATGCGCCAGGCCCCGATCGAGGACCCGATCAGGGTGCGCTCGCGCGGGGCGCCGGCGAACCATTCGCCGAACATCCACTGGTCGAGCGACTGGAAGATCAGGCCTTTCGGGCCGCCCGCCGCGGCGGGCACGATGGCGATGTCCTGGGCGCGCAGGCCCTGCGCGCGGATGCGCGCGAGGGCGAGCGGCCCGGCGTGGAAGGTAAGCGGCTTCATGGCCGAAATTATCGCAGGAAGCGCAGGCTTGCGTTGGTGTTCAGCCGGGGAAGGCGACCGGCCGCGGTTCCGAGCGCTCAACGGTAAGCCAGCCTGCGCCGGATGGCGACCATCGTCCCCCGGCCGGGACGTCCGTAGATATGGATGCTCGCGCGGATGCTGGCGGCGCGCTCGCGCATGCCCTTCAGGCCCAGGGACGCCGGATCGTGCAAACGCTCCCTCGGGATACCGGCGCCGTTGTCGCAGATCCTGACGAGCAGGGAAGCGTTGCGCATCGCGACCTGGATGACGACCCGCGTGGCGCCCGCATGGCGCAAGACATTGGTCAGGGCTTCCTGGCACATCCGCAGCAGCTCCCCAGCCACGAAAGGCGGCTGCTCGACGTAGCTCGCAGGGTCGTGCAGGACGGCGCAGTCGATGCCGGTGCGGCGCTGCACATCCGCCGCCTGCCAGCGCAGCGCGCCGACCAGCCCGCCCTCCTCGAGCTCGGGCGGGCGCAGCAGCGCCGCGATGTCTTGCACTGCGGCAATAGCCAAGTCTACGCTCGAAAGTACCGCTCTCAGCTCTCCCAGCATGTCGCGCACGGGCGGCAGCCGCTCGGGTTCCGCGATACGGTCCTGCAGCAGCCGGATGTCGATCTTCGCCGCCGTTAATAACTGGCCGAGCTGGTCGTGGACTTCGCGCGCCAGCATGCGCCGCTCGTCGTCGCGGACCCGCTGGACCGTGTCGAGCAGGGTGCGCAGCTCCTGTTGCGACTGCCGCAGGCGCAGCAGCTCGCCCTGGCGCCATACCGCGTTTCGCCGCAGCCGCACCAGCCGGACATTGGCGTCGATCCGCGCCACCAGGTCTTTCGCGCTGAACGGCTTCACCACGAAATCGTCCGCGCCCTCGCCCAGCGCCGCGACGCGCGCCGCCTCGTCGGCCTGACCGGACAGCATGATGACGGGGACGGTGCTGAGCAATTCGTGGCTGCGCATCCTGCGCAGCAGCTTGACGCCGTCCAGGTCCGGCATGACCTTGTCGATCAGGATCACATCCGGCTGGATCGACACCGCCAGGTCGAAGCCGGCCTGCGCGCTCTGCGCCGCATGGAAGGCGAAGCCGGCCCGTTCCAGGATGCGCCTGAGGTGGGCGACCAGCAGGGCCTCGTCGTCGATCAGCAGGACCCGGATCTTGCCCGCGCCGGCGCCGGACTGGCCGCCGGGCGGCGCCATGTCGCGCATCAGCGCCTGGGAAATCCGGTGCACGGTCAACTCGAGCAGCGCCGCCAGCGACGGGGTATGGCCGGGATGCCGCAGCACGAACAGCGCCAGTCCCGGCGTGTCCTGCTCACCGCGGCCGCCGAACCGGACGGCCGCCAGCGTGGAGGGGCCTTCGCCGATCCATTCCGGGCGCGCCGCGCCGAGGTCGACGATGCGTGCTCCCCCGTCGTAGGCGGCGGCGCCGTCAGGCTCCACGCCGCAGATCTGCGCCGCATCGGCCGCCCGCTCGGGCGGCGGCTGCCGGCATCCGGCATGCAGCAGCAGGGCCAGGCCGTGGTCCTCCACGGCCTGGTAGACGGCCAGCGCTTCGACGTCGTCGCGCAGCGAAGCGAGGATCTGGCTTCCCAGGGCGGACAGATCGTTCGGGACGGCAAGGTGCTCGGCCACGCTGGCGAAGGCCAGCATCCTGCGGCACACGAGGTCACGCTCGCGCTTGCCGTCCGCCGGCGAGTTCATTGCGCAACCCCGGGACTGCCCAGCGCTTCCGACAGTGCCTGCGCCAGGACAATCTTTCCATACGGCTTGTTCAGGAAGCGGACATCCGGCCCCAGCTCATTCTGGTGCCGCATGGCTTCGAAGGTGTACCCCGAGCTGAGCAGGACACGCAGTCCGGGCCGCAGTTCGCGGGCGCGCCGGGCAAGCTCGATGCCGGAAATGCCCGGCATGACCACATCCGTGAACAGCAGGTCGACATGGGCGCCCTCCGCCAGCTGCGCCAGCGCTTCCTCGGCCCGGGATGCTTCCGCGACCTCGCATCCCAGCTCGCGCAACTGGGCGGAAATGTGGGCGCGAACGATCGGGTCGTCCTCCACCAGGAGGATGGCGGATCCGGCCGGGGGCCGCGCGCCTGCGTCCGCCGCCGGCCCGGGCCGCGCCTCGGGTTCGGCATGCGCACGCGGCAGGTAGAGTTTCACCTGCGTGCCGCGCCCCGGTTCCGAGTAGATCGTCACGTCGCCGTTCGACTGCTTGACGAAGCCGTAGACCATGCTCAGGCCCAGCCCGCTGCCGGAAGCTTCGTCCTTGGTCGTGAAGAAGGGTTCGAACACGTGGTCCATCACGTCCTGGGGAATGCCATGGCCGTTGTCCGCGACCGCGATCACGACATATTCGCCGGGCGGCAGCGGCTTGTTCAGTTCAGTCTTCTGTTCTTCCATTTCGACCAGCAGCAGCTGGATGGTCAGCTTCCCGCCCTCGGGCATGGCGTCGCGCGCATTGATGCAGAGGTTCAGGATGGCGGCTTCGAGCTGGGCGCGGTCGGCGTAGACGCACCAGTGGCGCTCCATGTCCAGCAGCTGAAGATCGATATTCTCCGGCAGGCTGCGCGCGATCAGGGGGCGGATCGACGCGATCGCTTCCCCGACGGCCAGGATCTGCGGCGTCAGCGGCTGCCTGCGTCCGAAGGCCAGCAGGCGGCGCGTCAGCTCCGCCCCGCGCTCGCCGGCCATCCGGATCATGTGGGCGATGTCGCGCAGCTCGGGCTGGTCTTCGAGCGCATCCACCAGCTCTTCGGCGTTGCCGAGAATAACGGTCAGCCAGTTGTTGAAGTCGTGCGCCAGGCCGCCGGTCAGCCGGCCCAGCGATTCGAGCTTCTGGATTTGCAGCAGGCGCTGTTCCAGCGCGATGCGCTCGCTCAAGTCCGTCACCACCGAGAGGATGGCCCGCGGCGTGCCGTCTTCGCGGCGCACCAGGATCCAGTGCACGTGCACGACGAACTTGCGGCCGTCCGCCGCCGAATGCACCATCCGTCCAGAATAGTCGCCGTGCCGCATCAGCACCTGCATCGCATGCTGGAAATCGGAAGGCGCGCACTGGGCGTACAGAGTCTCGGCCACCGGCCGGCCGATGACTTCCTCGCTGCTCCAGCCGTAGCGCGCGGCCGCGGCCTGGTTCCAGTACAGCACCCGGTTGTCCAGGTCGCGCACCAGGATGGCGTCGGTCGCATAGTCGAGCATTTCGGCCTGCATGCGCAGGCGCGCTTCCTGCCGCTTCGGCTCGGTCAGGTCGGCGATGCTGCCGACCATCCGTTGCGGACGGCCCTGCTCGTCGATCACCATGAAGCAGCGGTGCAGCACATGGCGCTCGACGTCGCCGGACAGGCGCAGCCGGTATTCGGCGGCCCAGTTTTCGCGCCCCGCCGCCACGCCCGCACGCAGGCTGGCGCCGACCCGCGCGCGATCGTCGGGATGGATGCAGGCCTCCCAGTCCTCGAGGCGGGTCGAGCGCGCCAGCACGCCGCCGAGCGGCTCCAGGGCGCTGCGGCTACACCACAGGGCATCGTCCGCCATGCTCCAGTCCCAGACGACGTCGTTGGTGGCGCGAGTGACATAGCGCAGCCGCTGCTCGCTCAGCGCCAGCGAATCGGCCATGTGCTTGAGCTCGTACGAGCGCAGCACGATTTCCGCTTCGAGCCGGGTGGTCTTGGCCTGGGAGGCATCGGCGCCAGAGGGCCTGTGTGTGAGCACGTAATCGGTCACGTCCTCCACCCGGTGGATGATGAACATCACTCTTCCATCCGGATCGAGGACCGGCGAATTGATCGGGCTCCAGTAGCGCAGCTCGAAGCCGCCGTCCGGACGGCGGATCGGATAGCGCTGCACCGCCATCACGTCGGGAACACGGGTTTGCCGGACGCGGAGCAGCGACGCATTGAGCGCCGCGACGCCGCTGTCGGCTTCATCCGCCGGATCGTCGGGGAACACATCGAACAGGGTCCGTCCGACGATCTGCTCGCGGGTGACCATGGTGGCCTCAAGATAGGCATTGCTCGCCGCCACGATGCGGAAGTGGTCCGGCGTCAGCACCAGGTAGAGTCCGGGAGCGGACTCGAACAGCAGCCGGAATTGTTCCTGCGCCTGGCCGGTATCGCCGTCCGCGCCGCCTTCGGCGCCGGCAGCCGGGCGGAACCCGAACATCGCCGCGTCCTCGCTGGCCATGCCGGCGACGCGGCCCGGCACACTGTCCACGAACAGGTCGGCCACCAGGCCCAGTTCGCGGCCGGCGTCCGGATCCCGCGCACATGCGCCGGCGACGGCCAGCACGCAGCTGCCCTTCCCCGCCCCGTACGGAAAGCTGCGCCTCACCGCCCGATAGCTGCGCAGGCCGGAACGTTCCATCAATTCAAGGCATCCCGCAGGCAAGCGGGCGAGGCGCAGGTCCGGCAGGTTGCACTCGTCATCGGCGACCTGCGCTTCGAGCGCTTCGAGCGCTGCGCTAAGCACCGGGGCTTCCGCCGTGCAAAGGCGTTGCGGAGCCGCCCCGTCAGGCAGATGAATGCTGACCATCGCCCAGTCGTCTCCGGTCGCGGTCAGCGCCAGCCGAGCGGCTTTCTCCATGCTGGCTGCGTCATTCGCCATGCTTGCAAGCCTTCCCTGGACGCTTTGTGTGATTGTCGATCAATAATTCCAAGATAGCACAGCGCCTGGAAGATGCACACACGACATACGACACACGGCGCTCATGCGCGGGCGCAGGCCAGGACCCCGAGCAGCACCTCGGCACTGACAGGCTTGACGAGGTGAAAATCGATACCCGCCTGTACCGTGCGCTGCCGGCTGTCGTCATCCCCCCATGCCGTCAAGGCGGCGATGCAGGCTTGCTCGCCCCAGGGCCGTGCGCGCATGCGGCGCGCCGTCTCGCAGCCGTCCATGCGCGGCATCGCGACATCGATGATCACGAATTGCGGGCAGAGCATGTCCCCTACAGCAAGCGCCTCGATGCCGGAATAGGCGACCTTCACCGTGCAGTCGAAGATCGCCAGCAAGGACGCCAGGGTGTCGGCGGCGTCGGCATTGTCGTCGACGACCAGGACGCGGAGATTCGTCGCTTGCGGAGTCATGTTGTCCAAGGTAGGCATTGCTGAGAAGCAGCATCGGGGAATGGGAGCGCGCAGCTTACCGGGATCAGGCCGGCAGGCGAAGTCGGATGGATTGCGACGCGATGTCACCGGCAACCCGCGTGACTGCGGCCTCGGCCGGGCCCGCCGCGTCGCCGGCGCCGGGCTGGCGCATGGCGTCTTCCCATGCATGGCCGCCACCCGCCTTGCGGCGTAGTCCTACACGGCGTCGCACGGATTGCGTCATGCTGTCGCAAGCTTACCCATCGCGTCGCCTTGCGTAAGCCATTATCATCGCGCACTGCCGTATCATCCGGCCCTGCCGTTTCCATGGCCCGGGCCACCCAGGCATCTTGCCTCAATCCGCTAGCGTCCTTCCCTTCAATCGTACGGCGCCGCCATTCCCCACTTCACGATGAGCCCATTCTTGCTAATATCGTCCCATACGACACTTTTCCTGGGCGTCAACCATAAATGATCAGAGTAGTTATTGCCGACGATCATCAGCTGGTGCGCGAGGGTGTCAAGAAGGTCTTGTCCGTCGACCCGGAGATCGTCCTGGTGGGAGAAGCGGCTGACCTGAAATCGACGCTTGCCGTGCTGGAAACGGTAGAAACCGACCTGCTGCTGCTCGACCTTACCCTCAGCCCCATCCACGAACTGGATGCGCTGCGGAAGGTTGTCGAGCGTTTTCCCGGCCTCCGGGTACTCGTGCTGAGTTCACATAGCGAAGAGCGTTTCGGCATCCCGGTCCTGAAACTCGGCGCCGCGGGCTACATTCCGAAATCGCTGACCGTCGATGTCATGCTGAAGGCCATCCATAAGGTGCATGCGGGCGGACGCTACCTGAGCGAAGACCTGGCGGACATACTCGCGCGCGAAGTGTCCTCGCCCCATCCGCGCCACGCGCATGAGCGCCTGACCGACCGTGAACTGCAGGTGCTGCACCTGCTGGCGGTGGGCCAGCCGGTCAAGCAGGTGGCGGCCAAGCTGGATATCAGCATCAGTTCGGTCAACACCTACCGCAGCCGCATCTTTGGCAAACTGCAGCTCAAAAACAATGCGGATCTGATCCGCTACGCCATCCAGCACGGGCTGGTGGCCTGAGCGCCGCATGAGGACGGGCCGTGGCCCGATGAGCGGACTTGCCCTGGACAGCCGTTCGCAGCACCTGGACGACCATACTTGTCGTCAATATACGACGTGCTTGTCGATGTCTCGACGACAAAAAATCGGGTTCCAAGGTAGTAGAATCCACGATTCCTCGTTTTCTTGATGAGCCGCACTCTAACCTCTCCCGGCTGTTGTAATGACCGCACGCACGCTACAACATCCTTCCGTTCTCCTCGTCGACGACGAATCCTTTTCCGAAGAAATCATTTCCCACGGCTTGAAGGCGTGCGGGCCGCATACCTTCCGCTTCACGCCCGATGCGGCAAGGGCTGTCGACGCGGCCAGGGAGATGGCCGCCACCGTCGTCCTGGTGGATATGCGCATGCCTGGCATGGATGGCTTCGAGGTGACACGCCGGCTGTGCGCCGACAAGGACACCGAACACGTCGCCGTGATCATCCTGTCCGCGGAAGACAATCCGGACATGAAGGCGCAGGCCTTCGAGATCGGCGCCAGCGATTACCTCGTCAAGTGGCCGGACCCGCGCGAACTGGTCGCACGGGTGCGCTTCCACAGCAATGCCTGCGTGGCGCGGCGCCAGCGCGATGCCGCCTTCAGCTCCCTGCGCCAAAGCCAGAAGGAGCTGGCGGCGAGCCAGTCGGCCTTGCTCCAGTCCCAGAAAATGGAAGCGATCGGCCAGTTGACCGGCGGCGTGGCCCATGACTTCAACAACGTCCTGCAGATCATCGGCGGCAATTTGCAGCTCCTGAAGCTGAGCGACGGCGTGAAGGAATTCGGCAAGGTGCGCGTGGACACGGCATTGACCGGAGTGAGGCGCGGCGCCGAACTGGCCTCGCATTTGCTGGCTTTCGCGCGCCGGCAGCCGCTGCAGGCAGCCCCCACCAATCCCGCGCATCTGCTGCGGGAATTGGATGACATGACGCGCCGCTTGTTCGGGCCGGGCGCCAGTGTGCGCACAGAAATTCAGCCTGGATTGGGCAGTATCCTGGTGGACCCGAACCAGCTCCATAATGTCTTGCTGAACCTGGCCATCAACGCACGCGACGCGATGGCCGGCAGCGGCACCCTGACCATCCGGGCCGCCAACGTCGATCCGGGCGACGCCTTGCCGCCCGACGTGCCGGCTGGACGCTGGGTGATGATCGAAGTCGCCGACAACGGCAAGGGCATGACGCCGGAAGTGATGGCGCGGGTCTTCGAGCCGTTTTTCACGACCAAGCCGATCGGCCAGGGAACCGGCCTCGGCCTATCGATGGTCTATGGCTTCGTGAAACAGTCGGGTGGGGAAATCCTGCTGTCCAGCACGCCTGGAGAGGGGACCAGCGTCAAGATCTATTTGCCGCGCACCGATGCCGAGCCCATATCCCAGGACCTGCCGGCCGCGGCACTGCTGGAAGGCGGCCCGGAAACCATCCTGGTGGTGGAAGACGAAGAGAGCGTACGCCAGGCGACCTGCGCGAGCCTGTCCGTGCTTGGCTACCAGGTATTGCAGGCGTCCAGCGCCTCGGTAGCGGTCGACATGATCGAAAGCGGCCTGGCCATCGACCTGTTGTTCACCGACGTCATCATGCCCGGGCCGATCAGCAGCCTGCAGCTTGGCGAAATCGTGGGCGCGCGCCTGCCGCATGTGCAGATCCTGTACACGTCGGGGTATGCGGAAGGCGTGCTGACCCACGAAGGCAGGCTGCCGGCCAGCGTCAATCTCCTGCGCAAGCCGTATGACTTCGCTACGCTCAGCGCGCGTATCCGCCACCTTCTCAGGCGCCGGACAGGCTGAGCACGGGGCGAGGCCTGGGCCCGGCAGGATCGCAGGAGGCGCGTCCTTGCGCCGGCTCAAGGGGTCCCTGCGGCCCGTACGTAACATGGATCGGTCGCGTGCTTGGGGAATGCCCATGTCCATCCGCCTCGTCGCCTTGTTGTGGTTATTGCTGTGTGCGCATCCGGCCTTCGGACGCGACACCGGCACCGATCACTCGGTCATCGTCGACCGCTACGTCCAGCATTTCGTGGTCGAGCCGGACGGCAGCTACCTGCTTACGGTCGAGCAGGTCAAGACCCTGGCGGCGCACGAGGCGGTGCGCGATCATGCGCAGTACTACATCGGCTACAACCAGTCGCTCGACGCAGTCGTTGCCATCGACGCCCATACCGAAAAGGCCGACGGCCGCCGTCTGGCGGTGCAGCCGCACCAGATCCGCGACCAGCAGGAAAGCGCGAGCGTGGAAGCGCCCATGTTCCAGGACACGCGCTTGAAAATCATCGTGTTCCCGGACGTGCAGCCCGGCGACCGGGTGGCGGTGCGCTACGTGCTGCGGCGCCACACGCCGCTCTTCCCCGGCCAGTTCGAAGACCTGTCTTCGGCGCGCTTCCACCCCCACCGCGACTACCGCCTGATCTACGACATGCCGCCGGGGATGACGCTCTATGCCGACGCCGCCGGCTTCGCGCCGCAGCCGGACGCGAGCCCGCCCGGGCGCCGGCGCTACCAGTGGCGTTACGTGGACGGCGAGAATGCCCGCATCGAGCTCGACTCGGTCAGCTATCTGGACTACGGCAAGCGCCTGGCCGTCTCCACCTTCCCCGACTACGCGGCTTTCGCACGCGCCTATCATGCGCGCGCCGCCGCCAAGGCTCTTCCCAATACCAACATCGCCGCCCTGGCCGCCTCGGTCACGCGCGGCATCGCCGACCCGCAGGCGCGCGCCGTGGCGCTGTCGAACTGGGTGCGGCGGAACATCCGCTACGTCGGCGTCTACCTCGGCCCGGGCGGGGTGGTGCCGCATGAGGCGTCCAGCGTCCTGATCAACCGCTACGGCGACTGCAAGGACCACGCCGCCCTGCTCGAAGCGCTGCTGCGCGCCAGCGGCATCGAGGCGACGGCCGGGCTGGTCAACAACGGCGACGCCTACCGCCTGCCGGAAGTACCCACCTTGGGCGTGCTGAACCATGCGATCGTCTACATCCCCGCCCTGCAGCTGTTCCTGGACCCGACCGCCGAATCGGTGGCGGGCGGATTCCTGCCGCCCGCCCTGCTCGGCAAGCCTGTCCTGCTGAGCAATAGCGGCGCCTTCGCCATGACGCCAAGCTGGCAGCCCTCGCGCAGCCGGACCAGCACCCGCTTCGACATCCTGGCCGACGGCAGCAGCCGCTTCAAGGTCACGCGCACCAGCAGCGGCGCCTCGGCCGAGCCCTACCGGCGCGTGGTGCGCGCCACCCCGCAGGCCGAGCGCGAGCGCTTCGTCGAGCGCATGCTGCAGGGCTTGGGACAGCAGGGAGCGGGCGTGTTCGAGCCGGGCGACACCGACGGCGCGAGCGACGACTACACGCTCTCGTTCTCGGGCAGCAGCGGGGCCTTCGCCCACTTCCCGGGGCCGGTCGGCCTGGCGACCACCTACAACTTCTGGGGCGGGCTGGGCGATGCGGTGTCCGGCTTCATCCAGGAACCGGAGCGCCGGCAGGACTTCGTCTGCCCGGCCATCGACGCCGAGGATGAGCTGCAGTTCCGCCTGCCGCCGCGCGCGCGGGTGCTGGCGCTGCCGCGTCCGCTGGCGGTCGAGGATGGGAATTTTGCCTACCGCTCACGCTATGCGCGGCGCGGCAATACGGTATCGGTGACGCGCCGCCTGCAGTTCCGGCACACGCAAGCGACCTGCTCGCCGGACGACTACCGGCGCATGCGGCCGGCGCTGGAAAGAATCATGCGCGACCTGCGGACGCAGGTGGTGATCGAGAAAAGCTGAGCAGAAGAGCCGAGGCTGTCCCTGGCAGAATCGCCAGCTTGCTGCGAGCGCCATAGGCCTCGTACACTGAAGCCGACAGGCGCCGCATGGGGGGCGCATTCTTTCGACAGGTAGCCACAGATGGAATTTTTCACCAAGGACCCCAACGGGGTGTACATCACAGCTTCCGCGATCGTACTCGTCTGGGTAATGGCCTTCTTGTTCGGCGCCCATGCGGGTTACACGGCGGTGCGCGACTACTACTATGCCCAGGATGTGAAACCCGCGGGAGACCGCTAGTTGGTGTGCAGCTGCATGGTTGCCACGTCCAGCTTGCCTTCGCAGGCGAGCGGAATGATGCGCAGGCTCTTGTCGATCGATTCCTCGATCAAGATCTGTTCTTCGCGGCGCGGGCGGTGCAGCACGAAGTCGGCCACGCCCTGCTGCAGGTTGAGGCTGCGCGGGTGGCCGATGCCCAGGCGCAGGCGCCAGTAATCCTGGGTGCCGAGGGCGGACGTGATGTCCTTCAGGCCGTTGTGGCCGCCGGACGAACCGCCTTTCTTGAGCTTGGCGACGCCGGGCAGCATGTCGAGCTCGTCGTGCACGACCAGGATTTCGTCCGGATTGATCTTGTAGAAGCGCGCCAGGGCGCCGACCGACTGGCCGGAGCGATTCATGTAGGTCAGGGGCTCGAGCAGCCACACTTCGTTGCCGGCGATACGGGTCTTGGCGACCATGGCGTTGAAGCGCGCTTCGCGCTGCAGGCGGCAGCCCGGCAGCGAATTGGCCAGGTTGTCGACCAGCCAGAAGCCGGCGTTGTGGCGGGTTTGTTCGTATTCGGGGCCGGGGTTGCCGAGGCCGACGATCAGGCGAATGGACATGCTGGGTTCGTTTGAGGAAAAAAGCGATTATCGCTCAAAGGGGGCGTGGGGCCTAATTGGTGCTCTTCGGTGCCGCGGGCTGGCTGCAAACTTGGGCCCCCGCCTTCGCGGGGGTGACGGTTTTTGGGTTGGCGATGTGGCCGGCGCCGGCATCCGTTCGTCCGGTGTGATTCCGCGGGCGTCCAAACAAAAAAACCCGCCGGGCGAGGCCGCGGCGGGTTTCGGTATCCAGCAAGCCGCCGCAGCGGCCCGCAAGAAAGGTATTACTCAGCAGCGGCTTCAGCCGATGCCGCGCCACGCGGGATGGTCGAGGTGGCGATGGTCAGGTCTTGACCGTGGGTCAGCGCGGTCACGCCTTCCGGCAGGGTCAGGTCGCTCACGTGGACCGACTGGCCGGCTTCCAGCTTGCTCAGGTCGACTTCGATGAACTCAGGCAGCTTGCCCGGCAGGCAGGCGACGTCCAGCTCGTTCAGCACGTGCGAGATGACAGCGCTGTTCAGCTTGACGGCCGGCGAGATCTCGGCGTTGACGAAGTGCAGGGTGACCTTGGTGTGGATCGGCTTCGATGCGTCGACGCGCTGGAAGTCAGCGTGCAGGACCAGTTGCTTGTATGCGTGCATCTGGAAGTCGCGCAGCAGGACTTGCTGGGCCTTGCCGTCGATTTCGAGGTCCAGGATCGAACCGTGGAAAGCTTCTTTCTTGAGCGCGTGGTACAACGCGTTGCCGTCCAGGGCGATCAGTTGCGGGGCATCGGCGCCACCGTAGATGATGCCTGGGGTCTGGCCAGCGTTGCGCAGGCGGCGGCTCGCTCCGGTCCCCTGCTGAGTGCGGTTGAATGCGACTACTTTCATGTGAAACTCCAAAAATAAACGGGCCCCGCATGCCGGAGAACCTTCCCCGGCCCGGTTGCCCAGAGTGGCGGCCATCCCCGCGACCAGGGACAGCCAGAAATGAGCGCCGTACAGCGCACTCAAGAATACGAATATTACTTACATCAACGGCGCGCCGGCTCTTCAGCCAGGCGCGCCGCGAAAAATCCAGCGGTCGTGCTTAGTCGACGAACAGCGAGATCACCGAGTCGCCCTTCACGATCCGCTTGAAGGTCTCGGCCAGCAGCGGTGCGCTGGTGAGTTGGCGGATCTTGGTGCAGGCGGCGCCGGCGGCGCTCAGCGGGATGGTGTCGGTGACGACCAGTTCGTCCAGCGGCGAGTTCGAGATACGCTCGATCGCCGGGCCCGACAGCACCGGGTGCGTACAGTAAGCAACCACTTTCTTGGCGCCGCGCTCTTTCAGCACTTCGGCAGCCTTGCACAGCGTGCCTGCGGTGTCGACCATGTCGTCCATGATCACGCAGTTGCGGCCTTCGACTTCACCGATGATGTTCATGACTTCCGACACGTTCGCCTTCGGGCGGCGCTTGTCGATGATCGCCAGGTCGCAGCCCAGGCGCTTCGCCAGCGCACGGGCGCGCACCACGCCGCCGACGTCCGGCGACACGACCAGCAGGTCGTCGTAGTTGCGCTTCTGCAGGTCGCCCAGCAGGATCGGGGAAGCGTAGATGTTGTCGACTGGGATGTCGAAGAAGCCCTGGATCTGGTCCGCGTGCAGGTCCATGATCAGGACGCGCTCGACGCCGGCTTCTTCCAGCATGTTGGCCACGACTTTGGCCGAGATCGCCACACGCGCCGAACGCGGACGACGATCCTGGCGGGCATAGCCGAAATAAGGAATGGCGGCGGTGATGCGGCCCGCCGACGCGCGCTTGAGCGCGTCAACCATCAGGATGATTTCCATCAGGTTGTCATTGGTGGGAGCACAGGTCGACTGCAGAACGAACACGTCCTTGCCACGAACGTTCTCGTTGATTTCGACCATGACTTCGCCGTCAGAGAACTTCGAAACCACGGCCTTGCCGAGAGGGATACCGAGGTTTTTTGCGACCCCTTCTGCTAGTGCCGGATTGGCATTGCCGGTAAAAACCATCAGGTTTTCGTAAGCCATGGGAGTCCCAAGAGATGAAGGTTTGATCTGGAAAAACAATCAGCCGGAAAAGTCCGGCTGATTAGGCTTGTGGCGGGCGTTGTCGCCGCCGGGGTTTCCTTGCTGGACGCATTCGCATCGACAGATCAAGAAAACTTTGGCAGGGGAACAAGGATTCGAACCTTGGTATGCCGGAATCAAAATCCGGTGCCTTAACCAGCTTGGCGATTCCCCTACACGAACTTTACTGCTTGTCGCTGCGTTCTACATTGTAGCGTCTAACGCGTCGACAGGCAGGATTTTATTCTATAACTCACTGATTTTGCAAGAGCGATTTCATCAGTGGGTGACTCTTCAGCGACCTCGCCTTCCATGCCGTCCACTTTCCTGGCATGGCCGCCAACACCTGGTCGGCAGCGGCTTCGCTGGAGAACGCGCAGAACACGCACGCCCCTGAGCCAGTCATCCTGGCATCGCCGTAGCCGCCCAACCATTCAGCCGCCTCTGCTACCGGCGGGAACAGGCGCATGGCCACGTCCTGCAAATCATTCTTTCCGAAGCTCAACCGACTGCCTGAATCGGCGTAGCTGCTGGAAAAGTCCGCTATTATGACGGGCTCGGTATTTCTTGTCAAATCAGGCGCCGAAAAAATCGCCGGCGTCGGCACCGCGACGCCCGGCTCGATCACCACGTACCAGCAGTCGGGACCCGGCACCGCCTGCAGCGCCTCGCCCACCCCTTCCGCGAACGCCGTCTCGCCGAACAGGAAGAAGGGAATGTCGGCGCCAAGCGGCAGGCCGAGATCCATCAGCTCCTGCCGGCTCAAGCCCGCCTGCCACAGGTGGTTGGCCGCCATCAGCGCGGTGGCCGCGTCGGACGAACCGCCGCCCAGCCCTCCTCCCATCGGCAGGATCTTCTCGACCGCGACATCGATGCCCGGCGGCAGGCGGCCGTGGCGGCGCTGGTATTCGGCCTGCAGCAGGCGCAGCGCGCGCACGATCAGGTCTTGCTCCTGGGGCACGCCCTTCACTTCGGTCGTGCGGACGATCTGGTCGTCCTCGCGCAGGTCGAAATGCAGGGTATCGGCGCGGTCGATCAGCTGGAACACGCTTTGCAGCAGGTGGTAGCCGTCGGCGCGGCGGCCGACCACGTGCAGGAACAGATTGAGCTTGGCCGGCGCCGGGCAATGGTGCAGCGAACGCATGGATCAGCCCGCCGGAGTGATGACGATGCGGATCGCCAGGTCCTGGATGTCGCCGGCGGCGCTGCGCTCGGCGTCGATGCGGCGCGGCAGCGGCTGGGCGCTGGCCTCGTCCTGCCAGGACACGAAGCGCAGGCGCCAGCCATCCTTGGTCAACACGCTGTTGTTGGCGGGCGAGGCGGCGAAGCGCTTGCCGTCGGCGCCTAGCGCATAGCCCTGCAGCCAGTCGCGCAGGCCCGAGACCGGCAGGGTCCAGCCCAGGGTCTGCTGGGTCAGGCTGTCGATGTCGGCGGCCGTGCGCGGCGCGCGGTCGGCCTGGGTGAGGGTCGCGCCTTCCGGCGTCACGGCGATGGTGGCCAGGGTCTGGCCCAGGGGAGAAGCCAGGCTGACGTCGATGCGGCCGGGGCGCTGTTCCCAGCTGAAGTTACCGGTGAGCGATTCCTGGCGGCCGTCCTTGATGTAGTTCACCGACAGCTTGCCGTCCAGGTCTATGGTTTCGCGGTAGGCGCCGACGGTGGCGGTGGACAGGGGGGCGCCGGTGGTGGCGCAGCCGGCCAGGGTGGCGGCGAAAACGATCAGGGAAAGGCGTCGGGTAATCAGCATCGGTAAAGGTTCGGTAGGGTTGGCGGCTTCGCCGCCGACGCGGTGATAGGCATAGCCGGATCGGCCGTGGCGGTTGATCGCGCGATCACGATCACCGCGTCGGCGGCAAAGCCGCCAACCCTACGGATGCACGCAATAATGTCCGCGTGCAATGTAGATTATTTCACAAGGACAGCCCAAGCCGCGCCAGCGTGGTGCGCAGGGTATCGTTGTGCGGATCCTTGGCGCGCGCTTCGCGCCACAGTTGCTGGGCCGCGAGCTTGTCGCCCTTCTTCCACAGCACTTCGCCCAGGTGCACCGCGATCTCGGGATCGCGCCGCAGGGAATAGGCGCGGCGCAGGTGCTTTTCCGCTTCTTCCAGGTTGCCCAGCCGGTAATGGATCCAGCCCATGCTGTCCATGATGAAGGGATCGCCCGGCGCCATCTCCATGGCCTTGGCGATCAGGCCGTAGGCTTCCTGCAGGCGTACGTTGCGCTCGGCCAGCGAGTAGCCGAGGGCGTTGTAGGCGTGGTGATTGTCCGGCGCCTGCGCCATCACTTCGCGCAGTTGCTGTTCCATCACGTCCACCCGCCCCATCTTCTCGGCCAGCAGGGCGAAGTCGTAGAGCAGGTCGGCGTTCTTGGGGAAGCGCTTGGCGGCGGCTTCCATGAGCTTGTAGGCCTCCTGGGTGCGGCCGGCGTCGCGCAGCAGCTGCGATTCGGCCACGGCCACCTGGGCCTGCTGGGACGCGTCCTCGGTCTTGAGGCCGGCGAGCAGGCGGCGCGCGCTGCTCAGGTCGCCCTGCTTGCCGATCACGTGGGCGCGGCGCAGCTGGCTGCTGAACAGGGTCTGCTGGTCGGTGCCGTCGGGCACCTTGTCGAGCCACTGCAGGGCGCCGTTCAGGTCGCCCCGCTCCTCCGCCAGCTGCGACAGGATCAGGAGCGCGCGCGACGGGTCGCGCTCGTCTTCCGGATTGCGGCCGAGCACCTCGACGAAACGGGTGAAATAGTTTTCCGCCCCGATGGCGTCGTTCATCTGCGTGGCCAGGATGCCGATCGCGTACAGGTGCGCCACATTGTCCGGCTGGTCCTTCAGCAGCACCTCGAACTCCTGGCGCGCGGCCGGGTAATCCTTGCGGTTGACCAGGATGCGGGCGCGCGCCGCGCGCACCTCGCGCGCGTTCGGGTTGTTTTTGAGGAACTGGTCGAACAGCGCCATGATCTGGTCTTCGTCCTCGATGGCCTGGGCCAGCATCAGGGCGGCGATCTCGGAATCGGGCTTGGCGGCCAGGGCCGCGCGCGCCTGCTGCTGGGCGCCGGCCTTGTCGCCGCGCGCTAGCAAGGACTGGGCGCGCACGATGCGCGCTTCCATGGTCTCGCCATAGGGCGCGATCAGGCGCTCCAGCATCGCGCCGGCCGCGTCCTTGTCCTTGGCCCGGGTCAGCAGCTGCTGCATCTGGAACATCAGCAGGCCGCGCCGTCCGGGCGTGGCCTCGCGCAGGCGTTTTTCGAAAATCGGCTCGATATCGGCGATGTTCTCGGACGTGACCACCATGCCGACGAAATACTGGGTCGCTTCCTCGGACTCGGGGTCCAGATCGTGCCAGAGGCGCACCGCGGCCAGGGTGTCGTCGGCCTGCTTGGCGGCCACCGCCATCTCGGCGGCGCGGCGCGCCAGGCGCGGATCGCGGGTCTGCTGGGCCAGGCTCAGCATCGTCAGGTAGGGGCCCTGCCATTCGCCGGTGCGGAATTCGAATTCGGCCTTCATCAGCTGGTAGAGCATGGTGCTGCTGAGCTCGACCTTGGGCAGGCGCGCCTCGAGTTCGGCACGGGCCTTGGCCAGGGTTTCCTCCTCGTCCAGCGCGAGATCTTCCGCCTGCTCCTGGGCGAGCGGGACCGCCTCTTCCTTGACAGACGCCACCGGCTGCTGCAGTTGCTGTTGCGGCGCGACAGCACACGCCGTCAGGAGGCCGGACAGGGTTACAATGACGAAAGCGTTTTCCAAGGCAAGTCCACGGTCTGAGATGATGTCTGATTCTACGCTCAAGCCGGCGCCGCCACGGCTTTCCAGCTCCTCGCTCTACTGCGCCAACTTTACACGAATCCCCTCCCCCATGCCCGAATTGCCAGAAGTAGAAGTCACCCGGCGCGGTGTCGCGCCCCATATCGAAGGCCGCATCGTCGAGCAGGCGATTTTCCGCCGCGAAGGCCTGCGCTGGCCCTTCCCGCCGGGCCTGTCGGAACTGCTCGCCGGGCGCCGTATCACACACACCGACCGGCGCGGCAAATATCTCTTGATCTGCTTCGAACACGGCACCCTGATCGTCCACCTGGGCATGTCCGGCCACCTGCGCGTGCTCCCGCCCGGCATCGAGCCGCGCAAGCACGACCATGTCGACCTCGTCGTCAGCGGGCCGGAAGGCCGCCAGGTGCTGCGCCTGCACGATCCGCGCCGATTCGGGGCGGTGCTCTGGCACGGCAACGACGCCGGGCCGCTGGACGAGCATGCATTGCTGCGCGGCCTGGGCGTGGAACCGCTGGGCGAGGGCTTTTCGGGCGCCCTCCTGCACCGGGAGACGCGGCGCCGCAATGCACCGATCAAGCAGGTACTGCTGGCAGGGGACATCGTGGTCGGGGTCGGCAACATCTACGCCTGCGAAAGCCTGTTCCGGGCCGGCATCAGTCCGAAGACCGCGGCCTCGCGCATCAGCCGGGCCCGCTACGACAAGCTGGCCGAGGCCATCAAGGAGATCCTGGCGGCCGCCATCGTGCAAGGCGGCTCCACCCTGCGTGACTTTATTGCCGTAAATGGTCAGTCTGGATATTTCCAGCAGACATATTTCGTCTATGATCGTGCTGGAGTGCCTTGCCGAAACTGCGGGGCGCCGGTCCGCCAGATCAAGCAGGGCCAGCGCTCGACCTTCTACTGCGCGCAGTGCCAGCGCTAGGCTCGACTTGACAGGCAGGCAAAGATGCAGGATTTTCAACAGTATGGAGCATGGCGTGCACAGGTGGCCGCCGCGCTGGACGGCTACGGCGCGGCGCTGCAGGATGCGTCGCTGATCGATGGCGCCGGCGAGCAGCAGCTGGCGCGGGCGCTGGCGCGCCTGCGCGATGACCGGCTCTCGGTCGCCTTCGTGGCAGAATTTTCGCGCGGCAAGACCGAGCTGATCAACGCCCTGTTCTTCGCCGACTACGGCCAGCGCATCCTGCCTTCCAGCGCCGGGCGCACCACCATGTGTCCGACCGAGCTGCTGTGGGATCCGGCGCTGCCGCCCTGCATCCGCCTGCTGCCAATCGAGACGCGCGCCCAGCAGCTCTCGACCAGCGACTTCCGCGAGGATGCCGGCGCCTGGACCGTGCTGCCGCTGGACCTGGACGCGCCCGAGCGCATGAGCGCCAGCCTGCGCCAGGTCAGCCAGACCCGCCAGGTGCCCCAGGCCGAGGCCGAGCGCTACGGCCTGTACGACCCGGCCGACCCCGACCTGACCGCCGGCCTGGGCCCGGACGGCACGGTCGAGATCCCGCAATGGCGCCACGCCATCATCAACCTGCCCCACCCGCTGCTCAAGCAGGGGCTGGTGATCCTCGACACCCCGGGCCTGAACGCCATCGGCACCGAGCCGGAACTGACCCTGAACCTGATTCCGAACGCGCACGCGGTGCTGTTCATCCTGGCCGCCGAGACCGGCGTGACCAAGAGCGACATCGAAGTCTGGCGCACCCACATCGGCGCCGGGCCGGGCCGGCTGGCGGTGCTGAACAAGATCGACGCCATGTGGGACGAGCTGAAAAGCGGCGTCGACAACGACGCCGAGATCGCGCGCCAGCAGCGCGGCGTGGCCCAGCTGCTGGGCCTGGATCCGGCGCGCGTGTATCCGGTGTCGGCGCAGAAGGCCCTGGTCGGCAAGATCAACGGCGACCTGGCCCTGTTCGAGAAGAGCCGCCTGGGCGCGCTCGAAGCGGCCCTGTTCCACGACCTGATCCCCGCGCGCAAGGAGATCATCGCGCGCCAGCTGCGCGCCGACCTCGAGGCCATCCTGGCCGGCCAGCAGGCGCTGTCGAACGCCCGCCTGCGCGACCTGGTCGAGCAGCAGCAGGAACTCAAGAGCCTGCGCGGCAAGAACCAGGGCGTGATCGCCCACATGATGCGCCGGGTCGAGGCCGAGAAGAAGGAATTCGACGCCAGCCTGTTCAAGCTGCAGGGCACGCGCGCCGTGTTCGCGCGCCTGTCGACGGAGCTGTACACGACGCTCGGCATGGACGTGGTGCAGGAGCAGACCGAGTCGGTGCGCGCGGCGATGCAGGCGGCGCGCTTCGCCACCGGCATGCGCGCGCCGGTGCGCACCTATTTCGAGCTGCTGCGCGCCACCCTGGACGCGTCCCAGGCCAAGATCGACGAGATCGGCGCCATGATGGACTCGATGTACCGCAAGTTCTCGGCCGAGCACGGCCTGGCGCTGAACCTGCCGATGTCGCTGTCCCTGGCGCGCTACCGCGAGGAGATGGACCAGATCGAGGCCTTGTTCGCCAAGCAGTTCGGCACCGCCACCCTCCTGATGACCAGCCGCGCGACCCTGCTCGAGCGCTTCTTCGACTCGATCGCGTCGCGCGTGCGGCGCGCCTTCCGCGCCGCCAACCTGGACGCGGAGAACTGGCTCAAGGTGATCATGGCGCCGCTGGAAGCGCAGATCCGCCAGCACCGCGACCAGCTGCGCCACCGCCAGGCCTCGATCGAGCGCATCTTCGAGGCGACCGACAGCCTGGAGCAGAAGATCGCGGCCTTCGAAACCAGCCAGGCCGAACTCGAACGCACCCGCGCCTGTCTGGCCGACATGGCGGCGCAGGTCAGCGCCAGCCTCGATGCCGAGGCGGCTGAACGGAGGGCCGCCGCATGAAGCGACTGACCGAATTCGACGACCTGGCCGACCCGACGTTTTCGCAAGCGGTGATCGGCTGGCAACGCGCGCACGGCCGCCACACCCTGCCCTGGCAAAACACGCGCGACGCCTACCGCATCTGGCTGTCCGAGATCATGCTGCAGCAGACCCAGGTCGCCGCGGTGCTGGGCTACTACGGGCGCTTCCTGGAGCGCTTCCCGACGGTGCAGGCGCTGGCCGAGGCGCCGTCCGAGGATGTAATGGCTCATTGGAGCGGCCTCGGTTACTACACGCGGGCACGCAACCTGCACGCCTGCGCCAAGCGCGTGGTTGCGGACTTCGGCGGCGTGTTTCCCAGCGATCCGGCCCTGCTGGCCGGGCTTCCGGGCATCGGGCGCTCCACGGCGGCGGCGATCGCCGCGTTTTCCAGCGGCGCGCGCGCCGCGATCCTGGACGGGAACGTCAAGCGCGTGTTCGCGCGGGTATTCGGCATCGACGCCTATCCCGGCGCCAAGCCGGTCGAAGATGCGCTGTGGCGGCGTGCGGACGCCCTGCTGCCCGCCGGCGAGGGCATGGAGGCGTACACCCAGGGCCTGATGGACCTGGGGGCCACGCTGTGCACGCGCTCGAAACCCGACTGCGGCCGCTGCCCGCTGCAGGCACGCTGCGTGGCCTATGCTACCGGCCGCACGGCGGAGCTGCCGGTGCGCAAGCCGAAAAAGGCGACGCCGGAGAAGCGCACGGCGCTGCTGGTCGTCATCGACAACGGGCAGGTGCTGCTGGAACAACGGCCGGGGACCGGGATCTGGGGCGGCTTGATGTCGCTGCCGGAAGTCGGCGGGCATGTGGCGGTGGATGAGGAAGCCGACCACTACGACACGGCGCGGATTGCTGCGGAAGCGGCGCAGTTCGGGGCCGTCGAAGAGGTGCAGGCGCTGGGGCATCTGGTGCATGTGTTCACGCACTACAAGCTGCATATCGCGCCGTTCGTGGTGAGGCTCGTCTCGCGCGGGGGCGCTACCGGACGGCATCTGTGGTGGAAGCTGGATGCGATCGGCGAGGCGCCGCTGCCGGCGCCGGTCAAGAAACTGCTGGTGGAGTTGGGAAGGCCGAGTTTGTTTGTTTGAGTGGCTGTTCTACGAAACTTGGGTCCCCGCCTGCGCGGGGATGACGGTCTTGAGGCTACGTACCTTGAAACGTCATCCCCGCGAAGGCGGGGACCCAAGTTTGCGTGCAACCCTGCAGCCCAATCAAAACTGATCCAGCGAAAATATCCGCTTGTGCTCCCGGATCGCATACCGGTCCGTCATCCCCGCAATGTAATCCGCAATCTTCCTCGCCTGCTTCATCACATCGCCCTGCACCTGGTAATCCGGCGGCAGCAGTACCGGGTCCGCCATGAAGGCGTCGAAGAGCTCGCGCACCACGCGGCTGGCCTTCACGCGCATGCGGTTGACCTGGAAGTGGCGGTACAAATTCGCGTGCAGGAAGCGTTTGAGCGCCGTGGTCTCGGCGCGCATCGCGTCGGAGAAACGGACCAGGGGCGGCGCGGCGCGCACGTCGTCGATGCTCCTGGGCGCTGCATCCAGCAGGCGCGCCGCCGTGGTGTCCACCAGGTCGGCCGTCATCGCCGTGATCATCAGGCGGATCGTCTCGTACAGCGCGCGCCGCCCCGGCAAGCCCGGATACTGCGCCTCCACCGCATGGCGGTGGCGCGCAAACAGCTCCACCTCTTCCATCTGCGCCATCGTCAGCAGGCCTGAACGCAGGCCGTCGTCGATGTCGTGGTTGTTGTACGCGATCTCGTCGGCCAGGTTGGTCAGCTGCGCTTCCAGGCTGGGCTGGGTCTTGTCGATGAAGCGCTGGCCCAATTCGCCCAGCTGGCGCGCATTGGTGAGCGAGCAGTGCTTGAGGATGCCCTCGCGCGTCTCGAAGCTCAGGTTCAGGCCGTCGAAGGCGCCGTAATGCTCTTCCAGGTGGTCCACCACGCGCAGGCTTTGCAGGTTGTGCTCGAAGCCGCCGTAGTCGCGCATGCATTCGTTGAGCACGTCCTGGCCGACGTGGCCGAAAGGCGTGTGGCCCAGGTCGTGGGCCAGCGCGGTGGCCTCGACCAGGTCCTCGTTCAGGCGCAGGCTGCGCGCCAGGGTGCGGCCGATCTGCGCCACTTCGATGCTATGGGTCAGGCGGGTGCGGAACAGGTCGCCCTCGTGGTTGAGGAAGACCTGGGTCTTGTACTCGAGGCGGCGGAAGGCCGTCGAGTGGATGATGCGGTCGCGGTCGCGCTGGAACTCGCTGCGCGAGCCCGGGGCCGGTTCCGGGTAGCGACGCCCGCGCGACTTCGACGAGTGCGCCGCATACTCTGCGAGGTGGGCGTCGAAGTCCATCATGCCGTGCAGGCCGCCAGGGTGGCGCGCAGGGTGTCCAGCGGCACGGTGGCGATGGACGGGCTGCCCAGGGGTTTCAGGAGGATGAAGCGGATCTCGCCGCCCTCGTTCTTTTTATCGACCGCCATCAGCTCGATCCAGCGCGCCTCGCCCAGGTCGGGCGCCACGGTCGGCAGGCCGGTCGCGGCCACCAGCTTGCGCACGCGTTCGACGGTGGTCTCGTCGACCAGGCCAAGGCGCGCCGACAGGTCGGCCGCCATCACCATGCCGCAGCCGACCGCTTCGCCGTGCAGCCATGCGCCATAGCCCAGGCCCGATTCGATCGCGTGGCCGAAGGTGTGGCCGAAGTTCAGCACCGCGCGCAGGCCGCCTTCGCGCTCGTCCTTGCGCACGACTTCGGCCTTGATCTCGCAGGAGCGCGCGATCGCGTGCGCCAGCGCTTCCGGGTCGCGCGCGACCAGCTTGGCGATGTTCTGCTCGATCCACTCGAAATAGGCGGCGTCGAGGATGGCGCCATGCTTGATCACCTCGCCCAGGCCGGCCGACAGCTCGCGCGCCGGCAGGGTGTCGAGGGTGGCGGTGTCGGCCAGCACCGCGCGCGGCTGGTAGAAGGCGCCGATCATGTTCTTGCCCATCGGGTGGTTGATGCCGGTCTTGCCGCCCACCGAGGAATCGACCTGCGACAGCAGGGTCGTCGGGATCTGCACGAAGGGCACGCCGCGCATGTAGCTGGCGGCCGCATAGCCGGTCAGGTCGCCGATCACGCCGCCGCCCAGGGCCACCAGGGTGGTCTTGCGGTCGCACTTGGCGGCCAGCAGCGCGTCGAACACCAGGTTCAGCGACTGCCAGTTCTTGTGCTCCTCGCCGTCCGGCAGCACGATCTCGACCACCTCGACACCGGCGGCGCGCAGGTGGCCGGCCACGCGCTCGAGGTAGAGCGGCGCGATGGTGGTGTTGGTGACGATGGCGGCCTTGCCGGAGCCGATGTGGCGGCCCAGCAGCGCGCCGTCGTCCAGCAGGTGGGGGCCGATCACGATCGGATAGCTGCGGTCGCCGAGTTCGACGTTGAGGGTGAGGTGTGCCTGTTCGTTCATCGATGTCTTCGCCAGCCGCCGCGCCCGTGCTGCTTCCAGCGCTTCGATCTGGTCCAATATGGTCTGTACCATCGATTGTACGTTAGGACGGCCGGTGTCGATGACCAGGTCGGCAATCTCGCGGTACAGGGGGTCGCGCTGGGCCAGCAGTTCCTCGAGTTTCGCGCGCGGGTCCGCGGTCTGCAGCAGCGGGCGGTTCTTGTCGTGGGCGGTGCGCTGCAGGACGCTGTTGATCGAGGCGCGCAGGTAGACCACGGTGCCGCGCTCGGCCAGCAGGGCCCGGCTGGCCGGATTGAGCACGGCGCCGCCGCCGGTGGCCAGTACCAGGTCGTGCTGGGCGGTCAGGTCGCGGATCACGTCCGCCTCGCGGCGCCGGAAACAGCCTTCGCCCTCGATCTCGAAGATCCACGGAATCGAGGCGCCGGTGCGCGCTTCGATCTCATGGTCCGAATCCACGAAGCGTTTGTTCAGTTTGCGTGCAAGCAGCCTGCCGATGGTGGTCTTCCCCGCACCCATCAGGCCGACGAGGAAGATGTTGTTGTTCTTGGGATGAGGCACTACCAGACCCGCTCAGATAGTAAAACGGCCAGTATAGACTGGCCGTTCGGTTTTGCGGGGTTTTCGCTTGCGCTTACGGGCAGCTGAAGTTGAACTGGAACGGAATCAGGCTGACGTTCCCGTTCGGCGTAGTGACCTTGACGTTGAAGCTCGCCGTGGTTGCCACCGTGCAGTTCGCCGCATTGGGGCTCTTGAGCGAAAACACGTGCGTCGAACCCTGCGGACCGCTGATATTGTTGCCGGTCGGATCGTCGCCACTGCTCGAATGCGGGAAGATCTTCGGCACCTCGGCCGGCTGGGCGTCGACCAGGCTGGCGTTGTTCAAGCCGGTGACCTCGACTTTCGTGCCGGAAGGCAAGGGATTATCGTTCAAGTCGTTCAGCTGGAGGCGGAAGGTCTTGGCCAGGGCCGACGAGACTGTGCTGAGCGTGGTCGTGGCCGCGAGGTTCAGCGGCGTGGTCGAGCCGTTCAGGTAGACCTTCTGCACGAAACTGCCGCTGAAGAAAATCGCCGCCTTGCGGAACTGGGTGCTGACGCCGTCGGTCGTGCTGGCGCAGATGGTCGCCACGCCCGCACGGGTGCTGTCGGCGCTGACGCCGGCGGCGCCGCCGCTGTTGCAGGCCGTGGCAGGCTGGCCCGGGATCGCCACGCGCGGGTTCTGGGTGCGGAAGTCGACCGAGCAGCCGCCGTTCTCGGTCAGGCAGCCGCCGCGGCTGGAACTGCCGATGGCGCCCAGGTTGGTCTGGAACACGACCGGAGTGCCGTCGGCCACCGGATTGCCGAACTGGTCGGCCAGCAGGATGTTGAAGACGGTCGCCGGTTCGGTGGTGCCGCTGTCGAAGTTCCAGCCTTCCGGGTTCGGGTCGGTCACGCTCAGCGACATCGCGCGCTGGGTGGTCTGACCGGTGGTCACGACGATCGAGTCGGAGCTGGTCGAGATGTCCGGACGGCCGCCGGAGGCGGTGCCGGGCAGGGTCGCGGTCACGCGGAACGAGGTCGGCACGGTGCCCGAATTGACGGTGGTGATCACCTCGCCGCTCTGGTCGGTGCTGTCGGTGCTCTTGTTCAGGCGCACCACGCCGGCCGGCGAGACGCTGAAGTTGACCTGCTTGCCGGCCAGCGGACGGTCGAACACGTCGATGACCTTGAACTTCAGGGTCGCGGTCTCGGAACGGTTGATGCCGCCCTGCCCCTGGATCACGATCGACTGGTCGGCCGGGGTGGCCGACACGAACTGGACCGACGCGGCCGCCGGGGCGGCGATCGCCAGGGTCGCGGTGGCCGAGCTCGGCGCCGCATCCGAGGACACGGTGATCACGTCGTTGTTGCCGCAGCCGAGGTCGCGGTAGGTGGCGCGCGCGGTGCCGTTGTTGGTGGCCACGGTGCTGGCCAGGGTGGCCTTGCCGGCGCTTGCGCAGGCCGAGCTGAAATTGACGTTGACCTGCTGGCCGGTGTACTTGGCGCCATTCGCCAGGAGGTCGACCGAGACTTCGGTGGTGCCGTAAGCCGAGATGCTGGCCGGGCTGACCGTCAGGTTGCCCAGGGCGAGCGCGGTGGCGCCCACGGAATAGTTGGCCGAGCCGCTCAGGGTGGTCTCGCCCACGGCGGCGGTGACAGTCACCTTGCCGGCGCCGCTGGCGGACAGGCTGGCGGTACGCATGGTCATGGTGGCGACGCCGCTGGCGTCGGTCAGCGCGGTGCCGGCGCTGGCCGAGAACACGGCCAGGTTGGTATCGGTGGCGAAGGACACCAGCGCGTTCGGCACCGGCTTGCCGGCGGCGTCGAGCACGGTGGCGCGCACGGTCAGCGGGGTGGCGCCGCTCAGGGTATTGCTGGTCTGCCCGGCAGCGTTGACGAAGGCGACCGTGACGGCCGCGCTGGCCGGCGTCGTCGGAGTGCCGGTGCCGGTACCGGGGCTGCCGGTGGCGCCGCCGACGCCCGGCGAACCGCCGCCGCCGCCGCAGGCGGCCAGCGTGGCGGCGACCAGCGCGATCATGGTCAAGCGCCCGAGCGAAGTCCGGGCTTCCTGTGCTGAAGTGTGATGCATGACGTCGTATTCCTGTTGTTGTATGTCGTATGGGTAAAACCGTCCTGGTAAACGGCAACCGGCCGGGTTTCCCCGGCCGGCGAGACCATTAGCGCACGTTACTACTGCGCTCGGTCACGATCTTTGGTGTGATGAACACCAGCAGTTCGGTCTTGGTATTTTCGCGTCCGGTGGTCTTGAACAGATGGCCCAGCACCGGCACGTCGCCCAGCAGCGGGACCTTGGTCTCGTTGTTGCGCTCGGACTGCTGGTAGATACCGCCCAGCACCACGGTGCCGCCGTTCTCGACCATGACCTTGGTCTTGACGTGCTGGGTGTTGATGGCGAAGCCGGCGCGGGTTTCCTCGCCCTTCGAATCCTTGTTCACGTCCACGTCCAGCACCACGTTGCCGTCCGGCGTGATCTGCGGCGTCACTTCCAGGCGCAGGTTGGCTTTCTTGAAGGTGATCGAGGTCGCGCCGCTGCTGGTCGCCACCTGGTAAGGCAGCTCGATACCCTGCTCGATCACGGCGATCTGCTTGTCTTCGGTGACCACGCGCGGGCTGGAGATGATCTTGCCCTTGCCGTCGGCTTCCAGCGCCGACAGTTCCAGGTTCAGGAAGCGGTTGGCGGCCGAAGAGAACAAGCTGAAGGCCAGCGAGGAAGCCGAGACGCCGCCGATGGCTGCCGCCGGCAGGTTCACCATGGTGGTGTTGTTGAAGCTGTCGTTGCTCAGCTCGACCTGGCCGGTGGTCTGGCCCACGCCGGTGAGGTTGCCGCCGATGGCCAGGCGCTCGTTGCCGTTGATCTGCCAGCCCGCGTCGCCGCCACGGATGGTGCGCATGTCGGCGAAGCCGAGCTTGGCGCCCAGGTTGCGCGAGAAGCCGTCGTTGGCCTCGACCAGGCGCGCCTCGATCAGCACCTGCTTCGAGGCGACGTCGGTCTTCTGGATCAGCTTGCGGATGTCCTCGATCTTGGCCGCGATGTCGGTCACGAACAGCTGGTTGGTGCGCGGGTCGATGACGGCGCTGCCGCGCTTGGACAGCACGCGGTTCTTGCTGTCGCCGGTGGAGCCGCCGTTGGCGTCCAGGCCGAACACGGTGCGGAAGGCTTCCGCCTTCTGGTAGTTCAGCTGGAAGATCTCGGAGCGCAGCGGCTCGAGCTCGGCGATCTGGGCGCGCTGCTCGAGTTCGAGCTTTTCCTTGGTCAGGACTTCTTCCTTGGGCGCGATCCACAGCACGTTGCCGTTCTTGCGCATGTCCAGGCCCTTGGCCTGCAGGATCACGTCGAGCGCCTGGTCCCATGGCACGTCGCGCAGGCGCAGGGTCAGGTTGCCGGTGACCGAATCGCTGGTGATGATGTTCAGGCTGGAAATGTCGGCGATCGCCTGCAGGGCGGCGCGCACTTCCACGTTCTGGAAGTTGAAGGACAGCTTCTCGCCGCGGTAGCCTTGCGTGCCCTGGCCGAGCTTGTTCGGGTCTTCCTTGATCGGACGCACGTCAACCACCAGCTGGGTGTCGCTCTGGTAGACCGCCTGTTCCCAGGCGCCTTGCGCGTCGATGGTCATGCGCACGTTCTCGCCGTTGGCGCTGGTGGTCACGCGCGACACCGGGGTGCCAAAGTCGGTCACGTCCAGGCGGCGGCGCAGGGCTTCCGGCAGGCCGGTACGCAGGAAGTCGACATGGATCTGGTTGCCGGCCTGGCGCACGTCCACGGCCACCTGGCTGTTCGGCAGGTCGACCACGACGCGGCCTTCACCGTTGTTACCACGGCGGAAATCGAGGCCGCGCAACATCTGGCGGCTGGCGGCCGCCCGCGGCTGGGCCGGGGCTGCCGCTGCGGCGGGCATGCCGGCCGCGTTCACGGCCTGGGCCACGCCGCCCGAGCCTTCCACGGTGACGATCACGGACTTGCCGTCGATCGCGGTGGCGTAGTTCAGCGGCCGCGTCAGGTTCAGCACCAGGCGGGTGCGCTCGCCGGCCTGCACCACGTTCACGCCGCGCACCTCGCCCAGGTTGATGTCCTGGGAGGTCTTGCCGGTGGCGTTGCCGGTGGCGCCGAAGTCGAGCGCGATGCGCGCCGGGTTGGTGATCGAGAAGCCGATCGGCGCCTTCTCGGGCGCCGCGCGCATCGCCACATTGATGACGACGTTCGAACCCTGCTGGTTGGCGGTGATCGATTCGATCGCATTGCCTTGCGCCAGGGCGCCGCCGGCGGCGAGCGCCAGCAGCATGGCGCCGGCGCCGCGCGCCATCCACGCCGGGACCACGAGGCGAATCATTGCTTGAGGGTTCATTTCCCAGTCTCCTTACTGTCATGCAGTTCGATCGTCGCTTCGCGCTCGACCCAGTCGCCGGTGGCGTCCTGCATCACTTCCCTGATTTGGATGGCGCCGTCGGTCACGCGGGTGACGACGCCGTAGTTTTCGCCGATGCGCTGGCCCGCCCGGACCTGGTACACCGCCTTGTCGATCTGCACCAGCGCGTAGTGCACGCCGGCTTTCTGCAGGGTGCCGACCATGCGCATGGTGTCGAGCGGATAGTTCTCCAGCAGCTCTTTCGGGCGGCTGGTGTCCGGCTTGTACTGGCTGCCCGAGGCCTCGGCCACGCGCGCCATTTCGGTCAGCAGCTTGTCCGGGCTGAAGGGCTCGGGCGCGCCGCCCGGGTTGTAGGCGTAGGGCAAGAAGGGCTTGGCCGCCGGCAGCGGTTTGACCGAGGGCTTGGTGTCCTTCTGGACCTTCTTCATCCAGGTCCGGACTTCGTTCACGCCGCCGTCGCCGCAACCGGCGAGCACGAGGGCCGCCAGCAGCGGCGCCATGCGGCGCAGGCGCATCATGTTGCGCGTCATTTGCCCTCTCCTTCGGCTTTCTTGCCCTTGCCCTTGGGCTTCTTCTTGCCCTTGGCCTTCTTGTCCTCGCGCGCCTTGCGCTGGGCGCTCAGCTCGTCCTGGTCCAGGTAGCGGAAGGTCTTGGCCACGGCGTCGAGGCGCAGGGTGCTGCCGTCCTTGTCGGTGGTCACCGACATGTTGTTCAAGGTGACGATACGCGGCAGGTTGGCCATGTCGCCGGCAAAGGCGCCGATGTCGTGGTACTTGCCGCTGACCTTGATCTCGATCGGCAGCTCGGCGTAGTAGTCGCGCACCACTTCCTGGCCCGGCTTGAACAGCTCGAATTGCAGGCCGCGGCCGACGCCGGCCTGGTTGATGTCCGACAGCAGGCGCGCCATTTCCGACTTGCTCGGCAGCTGCTTTTCCAGCAGCACGACCGACTTGTCGACCTCGATCTTCTGCTGCTTGAGCGCTTCCAGGTTGATCGCCTGGGCCATCTTGGTCTTGTACTCGTCGCGCAGCTTCTGTTCTTCGCGCGCGCCTTTTTCCTGCTGCTCGAACTGGCCGCTCCAGTAGAAGAAGTAGCCCAGGCCGGTCACCAGCGCCATCACGCCGGCCGCGCACAGCAAGCGTGGCGCCAGCGGCCACTGGCCGGGATGGCGGCCCTGCAGGCCCTGGAACTGCTCCGCCAGGCGCGGGCCGATGTCTTTCAGGTCGATGTTCATGATTTCACCCCGGCCGCGCCCTTGCCGCTTTGCTGCGCGCCCTTGCCGGCCTTCGCGTCATTGGCTGCCGCCTCTTCCTGGCCTTCTCCCTCGCCATCGGTCGGACGCTTGATCGACACCGACAGCGTGAACTCGACCACCTTGCGGCCGGTCTTGCTCTGCGCCAGGGTGGCGGCCTTCACCTCGGTCAGTTCCGGACGCTCCAGCCAGGGCGAATTGCCGGACAGGTTGCGCAGCAGGTCGGCGACCCGTTCCTGCGATTGGGCGTAGCCGGTCAGCACCACACGGCGGCCGTCCTGCTTGAGCGATTTCAGGTGCATGCCTTCCGGCGTCTGGCGCACCAGTTCGTCGAGCAGGTAGACCGGCATGTTGCGGTCGCCCTGCACGTCCTGGACCGCCTGCTGGCGCGCTTTCAGCGCTTCGATTTCTTCCTTGAGGGTCTTGATCTCGGCGATCTGCTTGTCGAGCTCGGCGTTCGCTTTCTTGAGCACCAGGTTGCGTTCGTCCTGGACCGACAGCTGGCGCGCGTTGTAGCCGCCAACGGCAAGCACGACGGCGATGCCGGCGGCGCCGCCCAGGGCCAGCAGGGCGTAGAACGCGGCCTGCTTCTGCTTGCGCTTGGCCTCGCGGTGAGGCAACAAATTTATACGGATCATCAGCCGAACCTCCGCATCGCCAGGCCGCAGGCCACCAGGTAGGCGGCGCCTTCCTGGCGCAGCTGCTGTTCGCGCACGTGGGCGCCGATCAGCATGCCCTCGAACGGATTCACGAGCGCGCTCGGGATCCGGGTGCGGCCGGCGATGATGTCGAGCAGTCCAGGCACCAGCGCGCTGCCGCCTGCCAGGAACAGCTGGTCGATGCGCGTGTAGGGCGTGGACGTGTAGAAGAACTGGATGGCGCGCGTGACTTCCAGCGCCGCGTTCTCCAGGAAAGGCGTGAGCAGGTCGGCGCGGTAGTTTTCCGGCAGGTCGCCGGATTTCTTGCGGGTCTCGGCCTCCTCGAAGGACAGGCCGTAGGCGCGCACGATGTCCTGGGTCAGGCCGTTGCCGCCGAAAGGCTGCTCGCGCTCGTAGACGGTCTCGCCGCCCAGCATCACCGACACGTGGGTGGCTTGCGCGCCCATCTGGAACAGGGCGACGATCTGGTCCGGACGGCTGCCGGCCGTGCGTTCCAGCGCGCTGCGGGCGGCATACGATTCGATGTCCATCACGGTCGCCGTCAGGCCCGCGGCCTCGGCGATCGCGACCCGGTCCTCGACCTTTTCGCGGCGCGCGGCGGCCAGCATGACTTCCATGTCTTCCAGCGAGTTCGGCGCCGGGCCGATCACGTCGAAGTCGAGGCTGACCTCGTCGAGCGCGAAGGGAATGTACTGGCTGGCTTCGGATTCGACCTGCACTTCGAGCTGGTCTTCCGCCAGGCCGGCCGGGAGGACGATTTTCTTGGTGATGACGGAAGCCGGCGGCATGCCGAGCGCGACGTGGCGCGCGCGGGTGCCGCTCTTCTTCCAGACCCGGCGCACGGCTTCGGCGACCTGGTCGATATTCTCGATGTTGCCGTCCACTACCGCGCCGCGCGGCAGCGGCTCGGCGGCGTAGCGTTCCAGGCGCAGCTCGCCCTTGCCGGCATCGCCCAGCTCGACCAGGCGGACACCCGATGTGCTGATGTCGAGGCCGGCGAGTGGCGGACTCGACTTTCCAAACAAGGAACCTAGATTGATCACGAGCGCACTCCCTCAGCTGCTCTTCCTGCCCTGCAGTGTCGCTTGAACGCCCGCGCGGGAAAAATTGTCTTATAAAACCGGTATTTAGTGCACATATGTTGAGGCACTGCGATGAATCGTAGCAATAAGGTTGACCAGCGACAAGAAATTTCTGTACTGGAACATTACAATCCGGGGCTCGACTGCGTCATGCGCGCCACATAGTTACGAAAGGTCTAGTCACCCGTGCAATCACTGTGTTCTGGGTTGCAACGCTTCTGTACTGCAAGGCAATATTGCACTGTTCTGTTGCCGTAGATCCAGTATCAGACGCGATACCGCTGCCTTATAATGAGGCGGATCAATAAAGCGAAAGTCAGCATGAAAGAGAACCACGCAGCATCCAAGCCTTCTCCCTCGAAATACAGCCCCAAGCGCCTGGTCCTGATGGCGATCGGCGCCCTGGCCGGCCTGGCCGTGATCGGCGTACTGGTGGTCGTGTTCGCGCTCGCGATGGCCTACCCCAACCTGCCGGCCCTGGACACCATCACCGATTACCGCCCCAAGATGCCACTGCGTATCTTTACTGCGGACAATGTTTTGATCGGCGAGTTCGGCGAGGAGCGGCGCACCCTGGTGCATTTCAAGGACATCCCGGACGTCATGAAGAAGGCCGTGCTGTCGATCGAGGACGACCGTTTCTACGAACACAGCGGCATCGACTACTGGGGCATCCTGCGCGCCGTGTTCAAGAACGCCACCGGCGGATCGCGCCAGGGCGCCTCGACCATCACCCAGCAGGTGGCGCGCAACTTCTTCCTGTCCTCGGAACAGACCTTCAAGCGCAAGGCCTATGAAGCCCTGCTGGCCTGGAAGATCGAGAAGAACCTCTCCAAGGACCAGATCCTCGAGCTGTACATGAACCAGATCTACCTGGGCCAGCGCGCCTTCGGCTTCCAGTCGGCGGCCCAGATCTACTTCGGCAAGGACCTGCGCGACATCAGCGTGGCCGAAGCGGCCATGCTGGCCGGCCTGCCGAAGGCGCCGTCGGCCTACAACCCCGTGGTCAACCCGACCCGCGCGAAGACGCGCCAGCAGTACATCCTGCAGCGCATGCATTCGCTCGGCTACATCACCGACGCCCAGTACAAGGAGGCGAAGGAAGAACCGCTCAAGATCAAGTCCGACAGCAACGCCTTCGGCGTGCATGCCGAGTACGTGGCCGAGATGGCGCGCCAACTGGTCTACGAGCAGTTCAAGGAAGACACCTATACCCGCGGCCTGAACGTGTTCACCACCATCACCAAGGCCGACCAGGACGCCGCCTACCTGGCCGTGCGGCGCGGCGTGATGGAGTACGAGCGCCGCCATCCCTACCGAGGCCCGGAAGGCTATATCGAGATCCCGAGCGACAAGACCGAGGCCGACGAAGCGATCGAGGCCGAGCTGGCCGAGCATCCGGACAGCGACGACATCGTCGCCGCCATCGTGCTGCGCGCCTCGCCGTCCAAGGTGTCGGCCACGGTCGCCTCGGGCGAGACAATCGAGATCAGCGGTCGGGGCCTGGCCTTCGCCAAGACCTGGCTGGCCGAGAAGGCAGCGCCGAACCGCCGCCTGCGCCGCGGCGCCGTGATCCGCGTGATGCAGGACGACGACTCGAAGTGGCTGATCACGCAGATGCCGGAAGTGGAATCGGCCTTCGTTGCGACCAGCACCGAGGACGGCGCGATCCGCGCGCTGGTGGGCGGCTTCGACTTCAACCGCAACAAGTTCAACCACGTGACCCAGGCCTGGCGCCAGCCGGGTTCCTCGTTCAAGCCCTTCATCTACTCGGCTTCGCTGGAACGCGGCCTGTCGCCGGCGACCATCGTCAACGACGCCCCGATCTCCTTCGACGCCGGCCAGACCGGCGGCCAGGCCTGGGAGCCGAAGAACTACGACAACAAGTACGAAGGCCCGATGACCATGCGGCGCGGCCTGACGCAATCGAAGAACATGGTCTCGATCCGCATCCTGAACAAGATCGGCGCGCGCTACGGCCAGGAATACGCGACCCGCTTCGGCTTCGATCCGGACCGCAACCCGGCCTACCTGACCCTGGCCCTGGGCGCGGGCGCCACCACGCCGCTGCAGATGGCGGGCGCCTATGCCGTGTTCGCCAACGGCGGCTACCGCATCAGTCCCTACCTGATCTCGAAGGTGACCGACGCCGACGGCAAGGTGCTGTCCGAGGCGCGCCCGGAACGCGCCGGCGTGGAAGCCAACCGCGTGATCGACGCGCGCAACGCCTACCTGGTCGACAGCATGCTCAAGGACGTGGTGCGCTTCGGCACCGCGACCAAGGCCTTGTCGCTCAAGCGCACCGACCTGGCCGGCAAGACCGGCACCACCAACGACTCGATCGACGCCTGGTTCGCCGGCTACAACCCGAAACTGGTGGGCATCGCCTGGATCGGCTACGACCAGCCCAAGAACCTGGGCAACCGCGAAACCGGCGGCGGCCTGGCGCTGCCGATCTGGATCAGCTACATGGGCAAGGCGCTCAAGAACGAGCCGATGGTGGAGCGCGAAGTGCCGCCTGGGCTGGTGCTGTACGGGAACGACTACTACTACGCGGAGAGCCCACCCGGAACCGGCGTCCAGACGCTCGATGTGGGGCCGCCGCCGGCGGCGGCTGAGCAGAAGGCGAGGGATGCTGTGAGGAATGAGTTGTTCTAAGCTTTACGTCAACTTGGGTCCCCGCCTTCGCGGGGATGACGTTCTTGGGGACGTGGCCGAAGTCCAACGTGGCAGTTCATCCTCCCTTAATCAACGTCATCCCCGCGAAGGCGGGGACCCAAGTTCGCAGCGCCACAATCGCAACAACGGCGCCATCGGCGCCGTTTCTACTTTCACACCAGCGACACCACCGCCCCACCCTGCTCGCTCGCATACTTCGACAGCGACGCAAACAACTCCGACTCATCCCGCGTATTGCGCCACTCCCCATTCACCCGCTTGTAGTGGAACCCGCCCGAGCGCGCCGCCACCCACATCTCCTGCAGCGGCGCCTGGCTGTTGACGATGATCTTCGAGCCGTTGTCGAGGAACTCGATTTCCAGCACGTTGCCGCTGCGCTTGCACTCGACATCGATCGCGTCTTCGTCGTTCAGGCGGTCGAGCGCCTGTTCGATCTGGTCGAGGGTGCTTTTGGCCAGCGCCAAAAATTCGGTTTCGGTCATGCTAAACTCCAAAATCTGCCAATAAAACCTGATTTTAATCGTGAAGTCCTCCATCGCGCTTCTTCTTCTAGCCACGGCCCTGAGCGGCTGCGGCCAGACCGGCCCGCTGTACATGCCGAATCCGCCCGCCAAGCCGGCCCCCGCCCCTGTCGAACAGCCGGCCCAGCCCGTCCCGTCCAACAACGCCTCCGTCCCCGCCCCCACCAAGTAAACCACCGCCATGTCGCATTTCTCGTACCAAGACGGCGTCCTGCACGCCGAAGCCGCCGCTTTGCCGGCGATCGCCGAGCAGTTCGGCACGCCGACCTACGTCTACTCCAAGAGCGCGCTGCTGCGCAACTTCGGCGCCTACCACGACGCCTGCCGCGGCCGTGACGCCCTGGTTTGCTATGCGATGAAGGCCAACTCGAACCTGGCGATCATCGACCTGCTGGCGCGCGAAGGCGCGGGCTTCGACATCGTCTCGGGCGGCGAACTGCTGCGCGTGATCGCGGCCGGCGGCGACCCGGGCAAGACCATCTTCTCGGGCGTGGGCAAGACGGTCGAGGAAATGCGCCTGGCGCTGGAGAAGGGCATCCTGTGCTTCAACGTCGAGTCGATCCCCGAACTGCACCGCCTGAACGAGGTGGCCGGCAGCATGGGCCAGCGCGCGCCGGTGTCGCTGCGCGTAAACCCGAACGTGGACGCCAAGACCCACCCCTACATCGCCACCGGCCTGAAGGCCAACAAGTTCGGCGTGGCCTTCGACGACGCGCTGGAAACCTACCGCACCGCCGCCGCCCTGCCGTACCTGGACGTGGTCGGCATCGACTGCCACATCGGCTCGCAGCTGCTGGACGACGCGCCGCTGCTGGAAGCCCTGGACAAGCTGATCGAGCTGATCGACACGCTGGGCAAGGAAGGCATCGTGCTGCACCACCTGGACATCGGCGGCGGCCTGGGCGTGAACTACGGCGCCGAGGGCGACAAGCCGCCGGTCCCGGTGGGCGACTACCTGGCCCGCCTGTTCCAGCGCATCGACGCCTGGCGTCTTGAGCAGCACGGCGGCCGGCCGATCAAGGTGATCTTCGAGCCGGGCCGCTCGATCGTGGCCGACACCGGCGTGCTGGTGACCAAGGTCGAGTTCCTGAAGCCGGGCGAGGAAAAGAACTTCTGCATCGTCGATGCCGCGATGAACGACCTGATGCGCCCGACCCTGTACCAGGCCTGGATGGGCGTGCAGGAAGTGGCGCCGCGCGCGGGCGACAAGCTGACCTACGACCTGGTGGGACCGATCTGCGAATCGGGCGACTGGCTGGCGCGCGAACGCGAGCTGGCGGTCGAGCCGGGCGACCTGCTGGCGATCATGACCGCCGGCGCTTATGGCATGACCATGGCCTCGAACTACAACACCCGCGGCCGCGCGGCCGAGGTGATCGTCGATGGCGACCAGGTGCACCTGGTGCGCCAGCGTGAGAATCCGGCCGATTTGTTCGCGCTGGAGTCGATGCTGAAATAAACCCGGCCCGCGAAGGCGGGCCTTTTCATTGGTAGGGTTGGCGGCTCGGCCGCCGACGCGTTCAGCGGACGCCGGCACGACCGCGACATATCAACGACCGCCGGCCACCGCGTCGGCGGCGGAGCCGCCAACCCTACGATTTCACTGCAGCCGGTTGAACATTCGTCCGGCTCCACCATACGCGCAGTCCCAGCAGCACCGCCACGATCGTCCCGAACAGGATCGGCTCGGCGAAATCGTTCTTCCCCGCCTTCATCCACCAGAAATGCAGGATCGCCAGCGGCGCGATCAGGTAGATCAGCCGGTGCAGCCAGCGCCAGCGTTTGCCGCCCAGGCGCTTGACCATGCCGTTGGTGCTGGTCGCGGCCAGCGGCACCAGCATCAGGAAGGCGATGAAGCCCACCGTGATGAAGGGGCGCTTGAGCACGTCCTTCCACATCGCGCCCCAGTCGAAGAAATGATCGAACCAGAGGAAGGTGGTGAAGTGCAGCAGCGCGTAGAAAAAGCAGAACAGCCCCAGCATGCGGCGCAGGCGGATCACCCAGTTCCAGCCCGTGAAGCGGCGCAGCGGCGTCACCGCCAAGGTGATGCACAGGAAGTACAGCGCCCAGTCGCCGGTCTGGTGGGTGATGTATTCGAGCGGCTCGGTGAGCGCGCCCTGCACCGTCAGCCAGGCCATGTTCGCGAAAGGCAGCAGGCCCAGGACGAACAGCGCCACCTTCATGGCGCCCAGCTGCTTCGGGGACGGATTGAAGGCCATCGTCAGAAGAACTTCTTCAGGTCCATGCCCGAATACAGCGAGGCGACCTGGTCGTAGCCGTTGAACATCAGGGTCTTGCGCTTGGGCTTGAAGAAACCGTCCTCGCCGATGCGGCGCTCGCTGGCTTGCGACCAGCGCGGATGGTCGACGTTCGGATTCACGTTCGAATAGAAGCCGTATTCGTTGGGCGCCGAATCGTTCCAGGCGGTGCGCGGCTGGCGGCTGGTCAGGCGGATGCGCACGATCGACTTGGCCGACTTGAAGCCGTACTTCCAGGGCACCACCAGGCGCACCGGCGCGCCGTTCTGGTTCGGCAGCACCTGGCCGTACATGCCCAGGGTGAGCAAGGCGAGCGGGTGCATGGCCTCGTCCATGCGCAAGCCTTCGACATAGGGCCAGTCGAGCACCGGGCTGCGCAGGCCCGGCATCTGGCTGCGGTCGTTCAGGGTGGTGAACTCGACATAGCGTGCGTTACCGGTCGGCTCCACCTGCTTGAGCAGGTTGGACAGCGAATAGCCGACCCAGGGAATCACCATCGACCAGCCTTCCACGCAGCGCAGGCGGTAGATGCGTTCTTCCAGCGGCGCCAGCTTCAGCAGGCGGTCGATGTCGAGCGTCAGCGGCTTCTTGACCTCGCCGTCGATGGTCACGGTCCAGGGCCGGGTGCGCAGGCTGTGCGCATTCTCGGCCGGATCGGACTTGTCGGTGCCGAACTCGTAGAAGTTGTTGTAGCGGGTGGCGTCCTTGAAGGCCGTCTGGGGCTCCTTGGTCGACAGCGCCGGGTTGGCGCTGGCAGCCAGGCGCTGGGCCGCGTTCTGGGCCAGGGCCTCGCGGTTGGCCATTTCCCACAGGCTAGTGCCGACGGCGGCCGTGGCCGCGATGCGGGCGATGAAGCGGCGTCGTTCTTCGTAGACCTCGCGGGGCGTGATCTCGGACGGAAACGGGAGGTCGATCCCGTTCGGATTGCGTTTGATAAGCATGGTCGGCTCCGCGAGCAGTGGAAGCGTCAGCTTACACGGATTGTCTTAAGTGAACGTTAGCACGCCCACTTACTGAGCCGGCCCATGCGTCTTCCCATAAAAACGCCAACCCTCGGGCTGGCGTTCCGGCTGCCGCGCTCAGCGCTTGGTCTTCTGCGCGGGGATGGAGATCATCGACGGCTGGCTGGGGTCGGGGACATAACTCAGCTTCATGTCGTCACCCGTGCCCTGGTTGAATTCCATGGTCACGTTGCCGTCACCGGACACGAACTTGTTCTTCGAGACTGCACGCAGCCGTATCGGCTTTTCATTGTCGATGGTCGCGTCGATGTATTCCGGGTAGCCACGCACGTCCAATTGCCAGCCGTTTCGCATGGCATAGGATCCCGCAATCTGCTTGACTTCGTCGGATTTGAGCCGCACCGCCTTGGCCGGGGCCGTCACGGTCACGGTCGAGATCGGCGCAGTGTCGGGCCGGGGATAGGTCTGGGCCGGGGTCTGCGCACCCACGCTGGCGGCAAGCACCAAGAGGGATGCGGGGATCAGAAGGGAGTAGGGACGCATGATCGTTCCTTCACAAAGTGCATACCTTTGAGACAGGCGTCGCGCCGAATCAGCCTCTGGCGGGCGTCGGATGCCGCAATGCCGCCGATGCGGCTTGCGGATAGTTCAGTCTAGGTCAGTGGCCGGCAAGGACAAGCTGGGCAGGCGCGGGCATCACGAAACAGTCTCGTTCCGTGAAAAGCTATATTGAAACGAAATGACACGGCGCCATCTTATTCGTCGAAGTCTTCCGCCAGGTTCTTCCAGCCCCGGCTCTTGGCGAAGGGGGCGAATTCCTCGGGCGCCTCGAGCACGATCAGCCGGCTCTCCTGCAGGCCCGGGTCGCTGTGACCGAAGTCCGGCCCCTTGTACCCGACCGCACGCAGGCGATCGATGATCTGACGCACGAGTACGCTATCCTTGTACGCGCCGGTGTCGAGCTTGTTCTTGAACTCGACGTACACGTCGATTATCCCGTAGCCCTCGTCGAAGATGCGGATCGCCTTGACGTCGAGCAGTCGGCCGGTGCCGTCCTTGGCCTGGAAAGGGCCGGACAGTTCAATGTCGGAATCAGTAGTCATGGATGAAGCATATCACCGCGGCGCCAGATACAGGAGACTTCACATGGAGCGGTTCACCGGCGGCTGCCTGTGCGGCAAACTACGCATCGTGGCGGTTGGGCGGCCCTACCGCGTCGGCATCTGCCACTGCCTGGACTGCCGCAAGCACCATGGGGCCCTGTTCTACGCCGCCGCGGTCTTTCCGCAAGACACGGTGACGATCACGGGCGAGACGCGCGACTACGCAGGCCGGCACTTCTGCCCGCATTGCGGCTCATCGGTGTTCGCGCGCAGCGGCGACGAGATCGAAGTGCACCTGGGCGCACTCGACGCCCCGGACCAGCTGATGCCCACCTACGAGAACTGGACCGTCCGGCGCGAATCCTGGCTGCCGCCCTTCCCGCTCGCGCGGCATTACGAACGCAACCGCGAAGCGGCGGGCCGTTCCGAGGAGTAGCCGCCCCTTCAGGCGGCGCGCTGCACGATGAGGCACAGGTGTTTTTCCAGATGCTGGTCGAACTCCAGGTGCCGGACCATGCCGCCGGGCGCCAAGGCGCGCATGAGCTTGAGCATCAGCGGCCGCTGCTGCGCGAGCCGGACATGCCAGATGCTGTCCCAGGCCGAGATGAAGCGGTAGGCGCGGGGCGGCTGCCAGGCGCACACGTCGCCATGGTGCAGCAGGACATCGGGATCCGCCGCGCGCGCCAGCGCCAGCATGCGTTCGGAGATGTCGATCCCTTCGAGGCGCAGGCCGTTGCCGCGGTCGAAGGCCGCATCCGTCCAGCGCTCGGCCAGGGCGTCGTAGGCCGAGGCCATGGACGCGTGCTCCATGGCGGAGTGCCTAGAGCGCGCCGTAGGAGTGCAGCCCCGACAGGAACATGTTCACGCCCAGGAAGGCGAAGGTGGTCACCAGGAGGCCCACCAGCGCCCACCAGGCCGCCATGCGGCCACGCAGGCCGGACATCAGGCGCATGTGCAGCCAGGCCGCGTAGTTGAGCCAGACGATCAGGGCCCAGGTTTCCTTCGGGTCCCAGGACCAGTAGCCGCCCCAGGCCTCGGCCGCCCACAGCGCGCCCAGGATGGTGGCGACCGTAAAGAAGGCGAAGCCGACCGAGATCGACTTGTACATCACGTCGTCCAGCACTTCCAGCGCCGGCAGGCGGTCGGCCAGGATGCCGTGGGATTTCAGCAGGTAGGCGGTGCCGACCATCGCGGCCAGGGCGAAGGTGCCGTAGCCGATGAAGTTGGCGGGCACGTGGATCTTCATCCACCAGCTTTGCAGCGCCGGCACCAGGGGCTGGATGTCGGCGGCGTCGCGCGACACCGTGTACCACAGCAGGAAGGCGACCGCGGCCGAGATGATCAGCATCACGAAGGCGCCCAGCTGGCGGGTGGCATAGCGCTGTTCGTAGTACAGGTAGAACAGCGCGGTGATCAGGGCGAACAGGATGAAGACCTCGTACAGGTTCGACACCGGGATGTGGCCCACGTCCGGCCCGATCAGGTAGGACTCGTACCAGCGCACCATCATGCCGACCGCGCCCAGCACCACCGCGGCCCAGCACAGCTTGGCGCCGGCGCCGCTGAAGCCCTGCTTGCTCAGCAAGCCGATCCAGTAGAACACGGTCGAGAACACGAACAGCGCGCTCATCCACAAGATGGCGGACTGGCTCGACAGCATGTACTTCAGGAAGAATTTCTGGTTGGCGGCGGCCAGGCTGCCGTCGTACATGGCGATCGCCCACAGCGACAGCAGGCCCACCAGCGGCAGCAGCCAGCGCATCGGCTTCCAGTGCCAGCCCAGCGCCGCGAACACGGGCGCGGTGCACAGCAGGATGACCTTTTCGTAGATGTCCATGTAGTCCGCGTAGCGGTTCAGCGCGAACAGGGCCGCCGCGCACAGGGCCAGCGCATACAGCCAGTCGACGGCGTTCAGGCGGCGGAAGTAGCCGGGCTCTTCCTTGTAGATGGACGGGCTTGCTTGGGACAATTCCATGGTGTTCTCCAGGCCGCTGCCGTTCAAGCCATCAGGCTTGCGGCAGCTTGGCTTTCAGTTCGTCAAATTCGCGCTCGAAGTCGAGCGTCTTGCGCTGGGTGCTCATCGCCATCATGGCATGGGCGCCGCCTTCGCGGCCGGTCACCCAGACCCACATGCGTCGTTCACGAATATAAAACATTGCGAACACGCCGGCTACCAGCAGCAGGCAGCCCAGGTAGACCACCTTCTTGCCCGGCGAGCGGGTCAGCTGCAGCACCGAGGCCTTGATCTCGGTGAATTCGTCCAGCTGCAGGTAGACCGGGGAGCCGTACAGGAAGCTGTCGGACAGCGCATTGGTGGCCAACTGCAGGAAGCGGCCATTCGCTTCGGTCGGCTCGGCCGCCGCCAGGCCGGCCTGGGCGCGGGCCACCTGCCACAGCTCCCACAGGGTGCCGTTGAGCATTTTCATGAAGATATTCGCCGCTTTTTCCTGCTCGGCCTGGGGAATCTTTTCCAGGAACTGGGCCACGGCCACGAAGCCGCCGCGTCCGCCGTCCTGGCCCGAGAAGATCTCCAGGGTGCGGGCGCTGGATTCCTGCAACTGGGTTGCCAGGGCCGTGCCGCGCTGTTCCGGCGCCAGCGCGCGCTGGGCGTAGCGGCGCGCGGCCTCAAGGCGGGCGGCCGGGTCGTTCAGGGCGGCCCGCAGGCGCATCCACTGCCCTACGCCATATTGCTCGTCGGCCGGGATGCGCAGGAAGCTGAACTGGTCCGCCGGGCTGGAACGCACGCCGGCCAGGTAGACCTGCGAGCCTTCCAGGGTCACCGGCTGCATGTAGTTCAGGAACTCGCGCGCCTGGCCGGTCTTGTCGCGCAACTTGTACTGCACGCTCGGGCCGACGTTCTTGAGGTCCTTGTTGTTGGCGTTCTTGGCGGCCGAGCCGGACGCCTTGCCGAGGGTGGCGGCAAACTGCTCCTCGAGCGAGCCAGCCTGCTTGACGGCGCGCACGTCGTTGGCGGCGTTCACGTTCTCGACATTGAAGGGGCGGAAGCCCGACCACTCGACGGCATAGGTCTCGCCGCCCGCCTTCAGTTCGGTGGAAGCGCCGACCTCGCCTGCGAAGGCAAAAGTGTCGGCGCTGCTGCCCGCCATCGGGTGGCCGGTCAGCTTGAGCTTGCTGCCGCCGTCGTCGAAGCTCGACTGGTAGACGGCGATGCCCTTGTAGATGAGCGGCTGGTTGACCTTGATGCTGGCCGGGAAGGTGTTGCCGTTCTCGAGGTCGCGCACCACGACTTCGCTGGCGAACAGCTTGGGCATGCCGGTCGAGTAGAACTCGATGATGAATTTCTTCAGCTCGATGGAGAACGGCAGGTCCTGCACCAGCACGCCGTTCGGCTGGGTCAGGATGGCGGTATGGCTGGTCTGGCCTTCGGCGATCGCGGTGTTGCCGCGGAAGCTGGGGTTGGCCGCGCTCAGGCGGTGCTGGTCCGGAATCTGGGCGATCACGCCGCCGCCCGTGAACGGTGTTTTACCGAGGAACCATTGCTGGAAGCGGACCGGCAGTTCGGAATCGAGCATGCCGCCCAGCAGGATCACGATGATGGCGCTGTGGGCGAAGATGTAGCCGAACTTGTTGCCGGCGCCCTTCTTGGCCGCCACCAGGATGCCGCCGTCCTTCTCGACGATCTTGGTGGCATAGCCGGCGTGGCCCAGGCGCGTCGCGGTCTGGGCGGCCAGCTCGGCGCGCGGCAGCGGCGCTTCCCATTCGACTTTATGGTGGAAATTGCGCAGCGACTCCTCGCGCACCTGTTCGCGCCAGCTGCGCATGTCGCGCAGCATCTTCGGCGTATTGCGCACCACGCACAGGCCGGTGGAAACGATCAGGGTCACCAGGATCAGCAGGAACCACCAGCTCGCGTACACGCTGTACAGGCCCAGCTTGCCGAACACTTCGAACCAGAACGGCCCGAACTGGTTGACGTAGTTGGGCATCGGTTCGTTCTGCTTGAGCACGGTGCCGATCGCCGAGGCGATGGCGATGACCGTGAGCAGGCTGATGGCGAAACGCATCGAGGACACCAGCTCGACCGCCTCGGCCAGGCCGCGGCGGCGGGTCTTCAGTTCAATTCCGGTGGTACTCATCTTCTACAACCCAGTAAGGCACACGCAAACGCCTGAGCATACAGCAAAAAGGGCAGCCAGCTCGACGCTGCCGCCCTTTCTCTAGAGCGCCCGACAAAACTCTCATGGCTGCGTTGCATCGTCTTGCCGTACTAGAGTACTGTCTTCGACGCTGCGTCGGGCGGCCGCATCCCTCGCCCTGAGAATTTTGTTAGGCGCTCTTGAGGTATGCCGCTTATTTCAGGCCGGCGATGTAATCCGCCACGGCCTTCATTTCTTCCGCCGACATGCGCTGCGCCAGCGTGGTCATCTGGATGCTGTTCTTGCGGCCGCCGCCCTTGAAGGCCTCCAGCTGGGCATAGGTGTAGTCCTGGTGCTGGCCGGACAGGCGCGGGTATTGCGCCGGGATGCCGCCGCCGTTGGCGCCGTGGCAGGAGGCGCACGCCGCCACGCCTTTTTCGGCGATGCCGCCGCGGTAGATCTTGCGGCCCAGCTCCACGGTGTCCTTGTTCTTGGCCGCGCCGGCTTTCTGCTTCTGGGCGCCCAGGTAGGCGGCGATATGCTTCTTCTCGTCGTCCGTCAGCATCTTGGCGTAGGTCGTCATGACCGGCTGCTGGCGGTTCGGGGTCGTGAAGTCGACCAGTTGCTTATAGGTGTAGGCTTCGATCTGGCCGGCCAGCTTGGGGTTGGCCACGATCGTGGAGTTGCCCGCGGCCCCGTGGCAGGACATGCAGGCCGGCAGGCCGCGCGCGGCGTCGCCGCCGTCGTACAGGGTGCCGCCCTTGGCCGGGTCCGGCTTGGCAGCGGCGGCCTTCGGTGCTTCGGCCGCGACAGCAGCACTACCGCAGACAGCCAGGGCAAACAAAGATTTCACCAACGCAAACGTCAAACGATTCATTCAAGCACCCTGAAAAAGTCGAAAACAAAATCGGAATGTCATGCAGCAGGCCCTACTTGCCGTCCAAGGCGTAGTCACCCGGCGGACAGCAAACAACCCCTTATTGTACAATAGCTTTGTTTCCATATCGCCATTCTGTTGTCACTTACACCTCTTTCCATGTCCAAATTATGGCAGGCCCGGTTTTTCACGACCGTTAATCAGCTGCGCGATCTCCCTGACACCCAGGTTCCAGAGATCGCCTTCGCCGGGCGCTCGAACGCGGGCAAATCCACGGCGATCAATATTCTGACCAACCAGAAGGGGCTGGCTTTCGCGTCCAAGACGCCGGGCCGCACCCAGCACATCAATTTCTTCTCGATCGGCGGCGCCCACGTGGGCCAGCACCGCAAGGATGCCGTGCGGGTCGACGAGATCCAGGCCCTGCTGGTCGACCTGCCGGGCTACGGCTATGCCGAAGTCTCGGGCAACGCCAAGCTGCACTGGCAAAAGCTGCTGGGCGACTACGTCCAGCGCCGCGAGCAGCTGGCCGCCCTGGTCCTGATCATGGACTCGCGCCGTCCGTTCACCGACCTTGACATCCAGATGCTCGAATGGTTCGCCCCGACCGGCAAGCCGATCCACTGCATCCTGACCAAGGTCGACAAGCTCAACCGCAACGAATCGACCAACGCCCTGCGCCAGGCGCGCCAGATCCTGGACAGCTATGTCGACGAGGACGGCAACGGCTTCCCGTTCACGGTGCAGCTGTTCTCGGCCCTGAAGCGCGTCGGGATCGACGAGGCGAACGACAAGATCATCGAGCTGCTGGGCCTGGACCACGACGACGAAGGCCAGGACGCGCCGCCGGCGGACGAGCAGCCGGAAGCATAAATCGAGGAACACGCCATGCCCATCATCACCCCCGCCTCCTATCCCGCCGCCCGCATGCGCCGCATGCGCCGCGACCCGTTCTCGCGCGCCCTGATGCGCGAAAACGTCGTCACCGCGTCGGACCTGATCTACCCGGTCTTCATCCTCGACGGCCAGAACCAGCGCCAGCAGGTGGCCTCGATGCCGGGCGTGGAACGGGTGTCGGTGGACCTGCTGCTGAAGGTGGCGGAGGAATGCGTGGCGCTGGGGATCCCGGTGATGGCGCTGTTCCCGGTGGTCGACGCCTCGCTCAAGACCTATGACGGCGTCGAGGCGACCAATCCGGAAGGCCTGGTGCCGCGCGCGGTGCGCGAGCTCAAGCGCAATTTCCCGGAACTGGGGATCATGACCGACGTGGCGCTGGACCCGTACACGACCCATGGCCAGGACGGCCTGCCGGACGAGAACGGCTACATCGTCAACGAAAAGACCATCGAGATGCTGATTCGCCAGTCGCTGGCCCAGGCCGAAGCCGGCGTGGACATGGTGGCGCCGTCGGACATGATGGACGGCAGGATCGGCGCGATCCGCGGCGCGCTGGAAGAGAACGGCCACATCCATACCCGCATCATGGCCTATTCGGCCAAGTACGCCTCGAGCTTCTACGGTCCCTTCCGTGACGCGGTGGGTTCCGCGGCCAACCTGGGCAAGGCCGACAAGAATACCTACCAGATGGACCCGGCCAACAGCGACGAAGCCCTGCGCGAAGTGGCGCTCGACATCGCCGAAGGCGCCGACATGGTGATGGTCAAGCCGGGCATGCCCTACCTGGACGTGGTGCGCCGCGTGAAGGATGAATTCAAGGTGCCGACCTTCGCCTACCAGGTCAGCGGCGAATACGCGATGATCAAGGCGGCGGCCCAGAACGGCTGGCTGGACCATGACAAGGTCATGATGGAATCGATGATGGCCTTCAAGCGCGCCGGGGCCGATGGCGTGCTGACGTATTTTGCGCTGGAGATCGCGCGCAAGCTCAAGGCACAGGCTTGAATCGCCACCAGATCCGCCTGTAACACCACTGCATTAAACCCGTCGTCCCCGCGTAGGCGGGGATCCAAGTTTGCATTCGTATCCATGATGCTCGCAGAACTTGGGTCCCCGCCTTCGCGGGGATGACGTTTTTTGGGCCAGCTGTCACAAGGGTGGTAGCTGAAACGTCTAAGGAGTGTCGCAAGCACTTTGACCAAGGACACCCCATGACTTCGCTCCGCCTCCCCTACTACTCCCTCTCCCCCGCCGCCTACCGCGCCCTGGCCGCCGCCGAAACCGCCGTCGAAGCCTCGCCGCTCGGCAAGCAGCTGGTGCGCCTGGTCTTCCTGCGCGTCTCGCAAATCAACGGCTGCGCCTTCTGCGTCGACAAGCATGCGCGCGACCTGGCGAAGGGCGGCGAGGATTTCCAGCGCATCAACAGCCTCGTGACCTGGCGCGAAACGGCGTTCTATACCGCCCGCGAGCGCGCCGCCCTGGCCTGGGCCGAAGCGGCCACCCGCCTCGAGCACGGCGAGGTGCCGGATAGCGTATTCTTGCCCTTGACCGAGCATTTCACCGAGCAGGAGATCTCCGACCTGGGCTTTGCAACGGCCCTGATGAATGCCTGGAACCGCATGGCGATCGGCTTCCGCCAGCCTGTCGCCCGGGCCGCTTTCCCCGACTGACATCGCGATGGATCAGCACGACGACACCCGGCAATTCACGGCCCTGCGCCCGCGCCTGTTCTCGGTCGCCTACCGCATGCTCGGCATCCGCGCCGACGCCGAGGACGTGGTGCAGGATGCCTGGCTGCGCTGGAGCGATCCGGCGCGCGGCCCCGTGCAGTCAAGCGAAGCCTGGCTGGTCTCGGTGGTGACCCGCCTGTCCATCGACCGCCTGCGCGCGGCCAAGGTCCAGCGCAGCCACTACATCGGCGAATGGCTGCCGGAACCGCTGGTCGGCGTCGACGAGCGCACGCCCGAGGACGCCGCCGAGCTGGCCAGCGAATTGTCGGTGGCGCTGATGTGGGTGCTGGAACGCCTGGCGCCCGAGGAGCGCGCCGCCTTCCTGCTGCGCCAGGCTTTCGACCAGGACTACGGCGAACTGGCGGCGACCCTGGGCAAGAGCGAGGCCGCCTGCCGCCAGCTGGTGCACCGCGCCACCGAACGGGTGCGCCGGGAAAGGCCGCGCTTCCGGGTGACGCGCGACGCGCACCGCAGCCTGCTCGAACGCTTCGTGCAGGCTGCCGGCCGGGGCGACCAGGCCGCGCTCAAGGGCATGCTGGCGGACGACGTCGCCATCGTAGCCGACGGCGGCGGCAAGGTGCCGTCCTTCATGAAGATCGTGCGCGGCGCGGAACGCATCGCCAACCTCTACCTGGCTGTCTACCTGCGCAATGCGGCGCGCCTGGCATACCGCATGGCGCTCGTCAACGGCGAGCCCGGCCTGCTGCGCTATGTCGGCGGGCAGCTGGAGTCGGCCCAGGCTTTCGTGACCGACGGCGAGCGGATCGTGGCCATCTACGCGATGCGCAATCCCGACAAGCTCGGGGCGGTCGATCTGGCGCGCTAAGCAGAAAAGTACAAGCGTGTCGGGATGGGCGCATGCAGAATGCGACTTTGCATGATGAGGAACCCGCATGAATACGACCGCCCAGCTCGAAAGAAAGACCGCCGTCCACGGCGTGCCGTGGGAAGACGCTTACGCTTATTACCAGGCCGTCCAGGTCAAGGATGTGATCTACGTGTCCGGCCAGCTCAGCCACGACAAGGAGGGCAATTTCGTCGCTCCCGCCACGCTCGATACCCAAGGCAAACCGGCTGATTTTTCTGCAATGGAAGCGCAGATGCGGCAGACCTACAAGAACGCCATTTCCATGCTTGCTGAATTCGGCGCCACCCTGGATGACGTCGTTGAAGAGACCTTGTTCGTGCTGGATGTCGATGCGGCCTTTGCCGTTGCCAGCAAGGTCAGGAGTGACATGTATGGAAGGGCGCGCCCGCTATGCGCGAGCAACCTCATCGGAGTTTCCCGGCTCGCACTGCCCGTGCAGCTCATCGAAATCAGCTTCCGGGCCGTACTGAAATAGCCTGGATCACCCGGGGCCGGCGTCGCCCCGATCCGATGCCGGGTAGAGCTTTTCGGCCGCGTTCCTCAACGCGGCATCCGGCAGGAAACGGTCCGCGACCACGAGGATCGCGTTCAGGTTGTTCCTGAGCTTCTCCAGCGCGATGTCTCCGGGCGCGACCGCGGTCTGCAGCAGGTGGATCGCCATGTCGGCGAGCAGCAGGCGCTGCTTGTCCAGCCAGGCAGCCCCGTCGCCCTTTCCAGCGGGGTGGGCGTGATAACTTTCCTCGACGGCGCCATGGATTTCCCAGCCCATCCGTACTAATTCGCTTCTTTGCTTGTCGTCCATCTTTCGTCCTGAGACCCTGCATGCTCTGTTATTAAAGCACCAGTTTAAGCCCCGCATGCCGGCCGTTTGGCGCCTCTTCCGACACGACGCGACATACCGCATGATGCGGCACAATCGGCCGTCCTTCAGTCCACGACAGCTCCGCGTCAGTCATCGTCTTGAGGAATATCGAGCCACATCACATAATCGCCGCCATCCGAGGAGTCGACAATTCTTCCGCCACGAATCTTGGCTGAACACTCGAAGTGCTTGAACTCCGCCAGGCCGCCGGCGGCCAGGGCGCGCCGGAAGTCGAGCGCCACGCGGGGCGCCAGGTTGCCGACCACCTCCTCTTGCAGCAGCACGCGCACAGCGTTCGAGCCGCTCTCGACGCGCAGTTGCACCTGGATGTCGAGCGCCGCCCCCTTGACGGTGCGCGGTCCGCATACGCGCTCGAACACTTCCTGATAACGCCGGGTACCCAGGGCTTCGATCCTGAACTGCCGCGGCCCGGTGATGACGGGGATGACCGATGGTTCGCCACTCGCCATCGCCTTATTGGGGGGCGGCTGCGGATCACCTCCGCGGTCAACCTGGAGCGAGCGGAAATACACTTCGAGTGCGAGCAGCGTGTCATCCAGCGCCCTGTGCGCAGCCCCCAGCGGCAGATCCAGGTGCCTGGCGACGTTGACGAGCTTATGGCTGGCCAGGTCTGGCCAAGCGGCGCGCGCCCGTGCAAGCGCACAATGCCCGACGTTGGTGATCGGCCGGCGACCGTGGCGCTCTATCGCGGCGTTCAGGAAGCGCGCATCGAAATTGATGTTGAATGCCACCACGGGATGATCCCCGACGAAATCGATGAACTCATCCAGGACTGTATCCATGGGCGCACCGGAGGCCTGCAGCATGTCATCCGTGATCCCGGTCAGCGCGGTGATGAAACCAGGGAGCGGCTTGTCGATGGCGATGAGGCGCTGCATGTGCGGATGCGACTCCGCGCCGGGAATGTATTTGACTGCCGCGACTTCGATGATCCTGTCCTTCTTCGGGCACAAGCCCGTGGTTTCGAAATCGAAAAAGACGATCGGCTCACCGGAGCCCGGATAGTGCGACTTAGGCATAGGCACCCTGCTTGAATTCGGCCCCTGGATGTGCCGCTTGATGAAATGATACGCTGGCCTTGCGCAAAGAGTCTCTCGAACGACCACAATTTTGTCACCCGGCGTGGCGGCGCATCTTGCCTTCCCGACGGCCGATGCGGAAAGCCCGTGCTAGGCAAAGGCCGGATGCCTGGACAGCTGCGCATGGAGAAATTCGGTGAGGCTGCGGATTCGCTTGAGCCGCCGCAGGTCGGGATGGGTGAGGATCCAGACCTCGGTATCGAGCGCCGGATCGGGTGGGACCAGTTGCACCAGTTCCGGCCGCCCGGCCGCGAGCAGGTCCAGCAGCATCCCTACACCCATGCCCGCCTCCACGGCCTGCGTCATGCCCAGCAGCGAGTCCACGCTCACCACATGCTTCTCCTCAGGCACGTGCTCGCGCAGCCAGCGCGCCTGGCGCAGGCGGGCCAGGGCGTCGTCCGGCGCCACCCAGTCGTGCGCGGCCCAGTCGTGGTCCTGCCTGCCCTCTTCGCGGGTGCGCTGCAGATAGAGCTTGGACGCGTAGGGCGCCGTCTTCAGGCTGCCGAGCTTGCGGCCAATGAGATTCTCCGGCGGCGCATTGGTGGGCCGTACGGCGACGTCCGCGTCGCGCCGGGTCAGGTTGAGGAAGCTGTTGTCGACCGTGAGCTGCAGCCGGATGCCGGGATGGGCCTGGCGGAAGGCAGCCAGCGCCGGCAGCAGCAGGCCGTGCAGCAGGGTGTCGGTGGTGGTGACGCGGATCGTGCCTTGCAGCTCGCTGTCGCGCCCGCTCATCCTGCGCTCGGCCTCGTCCATGCCTTCGCCCACCGGCGCCAGCAGCGCCAGCAGTTCTTCGCCGCTCGCGGTGAGCACATAACCGCTCTGGAAACGCTCGAACAGGCGGGTGGCCAGCGCTTCCTCGAGCTTGTCCAGGCGCCGGAGGATGGTCGAATGGCTCTGGCCGAGGCGGCGCGCGGCGGCCGACAGCGATCCGGCCTCGGCGACGGTGAGGAAATAGCGGCAGTCGTCCCAGTTCATGGCTGTGCAAATATGGCGAAGCGATATGCGAAAACGTCGAATTGTTCGCCATTCTTGCACAAGCTACGCTGGCAGGCATTGCTAACCCTGAAGGAGCGGACATGTACACCGTCTACGTCGCCGACACGCCGAACGGCAGGAAGATCACCATCGCACTCGAGGAGCTGGGACTGGATTACCAGCTCCGTTTCGTGGACCTGGACGCGGGAGAGCAGCACGCGCCCGCCTTCGTGCGGCTCAGCCCGAATCACAAGATTCCCGTGCTGCTCGACGAGCGGAGCGGGCAAAGCCTGTTCGAGTCCTGCGCCATCCTGGTCCACCTGGCCGATGCGGCGGGCAAGGCGCTGCCGAGGCAGGGCTTGGCGCGCGACCTGGTGCTGCAGTGGCTGTTCCTGCAGGCGGCCAGCGCCGGACCGATGCTGGGCCAGCTATGGTGGTTCCGGCATGCGGCCCCCGCGCCGAACCCCATGGCGCTGGAACGCTATACGCGCGAGACGCACCGGATCTATGGCGTGCTCGAGCGCCGGCTGGCGGAGTCGCGCCATATCGCCGGCGACGGGCTCACGATCGCGGATCTGGCCTTTTACCCCTGGCTGGCCACGCACGAGGAGCTGGGCATCGACATGGGCGCCTATCCCGCCGTCGCGGACTGGCTGCGGCGGGTGGGCGAGCGGCCCGGCGTGCAGCGCGGAATGCTCAGGGCGCGGGAGGCAGCCCATGTCTAGCCTGGCGGCCTGGATCCTGCTGCTGGCGGCGGGGCTGGTCGAGGTGGGGATGGCCTTTGCGCTCAAGGCCTCGGAGGGCTGGACACGGCCGGCGCCGAGTTTGCTGGCGGTGCTGGCGGCGCTGGGCAGCATTTATCTGCTGGCCGGTGCCCTGCGCGCGCTGCCGCTGGGAATGGCGTATGCGGTGTGGACGGGGATCGGGGCGGTGGGGGTGACGCTGGCGGGGTGCGTATTCTTTGCCGAGAGCCTGTCGCTGGCGCGGCTGGTGTGCATGGGGCTGATTTTCGTGGGGATTGCGGGCTTGAAGACCTTGGGCGGGAATTGAAGCTGGTGGTCTGCTTGGAAACTTGGGCCCCCGCCTTCGCGGGGGTGACGGTTCTAAGGGCAGTGGTACTGCCAATCCTGCCACCACCCTACGCTCCGTCATCCCCGCGAAGGCGGGGACCCACGTTTGCCTGATCAGCCAGTAAACTGCTTACCCCCGCGGCGGCTTGTACTCCGGGAACATCTCCTTGTACAGGAACTGCATCAGCTCCTCCGTATCCTGCGGCCTTGCACTCAGCTTCACCACGCGCCCCAGGCGATGTGAATCCCACTCGAAGTCCCCGGTCTTTTCACGACGGATCAGCTCGATCATCTTCTTGACCACCGCCGTCTCGACATCCGGCTCGCTGCCCTGCTCCACCGTTACCTGGGTCAGCCAGCGCCGCTTGAAGTTCGGATTCCAGCCGCGGAAGCGCAAGTCCATGCTGTGGAAGGTCTTGTTCGACACCGAGAAGATGCCCCCGGTCTCGTTGCGGTCGTCGCGCCCGCGGCCGTTGATGGCGGCGATGTTGGCCAGTGCCCGGGCCTGGCCGCGCGCGGCCTCGCTTTCCTCGCTCGGGGTGTCGCTGCCGCTCGTGGCGCCGCGCTGCTTGCGGCGCGCTTCGATCGCGGCGGCCATGTCCATCTCCGGCGGCGCCTCGGTCCTGGGCTGGGGCGTGGGCTTGGCGACTTCTTCCGGCTTTTCGTCCGGCAGGGTGATCGTATCCGGCAGGCGCTGCACCTCGATCCGCTCGGGCTTCGGGCGCGGCGCGTTCTTGTTGGGCGAAGGCTTGGGGACCGGCTTGGGCGCCTGCTGGCGCGGCGCCGGCTTCGGCTGTTGCAGCGGGGCCACGTACACCACCTCGCTCTCGCGCTCGGCCGCCGGGCGCGCTTTCTTGTCTTCGCTCTCGGGCTTGAACAGGTAGAGGGCGATCAAGAGCAGGTGCAGGCCGATCGTGCCCGCCAGGCCCAGACGGTTCGGTCCCTGCCGGCCATAGGTCGGCGCCGGGCGCGACGAGAGCGGCTGCCCGCAATGCGCGCACACATCGCTGTCCTCGTCGTAGGTATGGGAATGGTCACGCAAGGTCGTACGGTTTCCTGGAAGCGACATCTGTAAAAGCGGCAGAGAAAGCGCAGTCTAACCGTTTTGGGTCGGCGGCGCACCTGATCTGCTGCACAGCCTGGCCCGGCCGACCTTGAAGGATGTTACAGAATGTTTCCGGCGAGCGAATACCGGCCGGCATGGAACCCCATGCCGGCCCTTGCCATCAATGCACGGCTTCGAGCTTGGCCAGTTGTTCGTCGGTCATGGGGCCGGTGCCGCTAAACCTGTCGAGGTACAAATAGATGACCGGGGTGATGTAGAGCGTGATCACCTGCGAGAAGATCAGGCCCCCCACCACCGCCAGGCCGAGCGGCTGGCGCAGTTCGGCGCCGGCGCCGATGCCCAGCGCGATCGGCAGCGCGCCCATCATGGCCGCCAGGGTCGTCATCAGGATCGGACGGAAGCGCAGGATGCAGGCTTCGCGGATCGCTTCCTGCGGCTTGAGGCCGTGGCTGCGCTGGGCCTCGAGCGCGAAGTCGATCATCATGATCGCGTTCTTCTTGACGATACCGATCAGCATCAGGATGCCGATCATGGCGATCAGGGTCAGGTCCATGTCGAACAGCCACAAGGTGAGCAGCGCGCCGACCGCCGCCGACGGCAGGCCGGCCAGGATGGTCAGCGGGTGGATGTAGCTTTCGTACAGCACGCCCAGCAGCACGTAGATGACGCCGATCGCGGCCACGATCAGGATCAGCTGGCTCGACTGGGTGTCCTTGAACACCGCGGCGTCGCCGCCGTAGTTGGTGATGACCGAGGCCGGCAGCTTCATCTCGCGGCCCATCTCGTCGATGGCGGCGGTGGCGTCGCCCAGCGGCACGCCCGGCGCCAGGTTGAAGGAGAGCGTGATCGCCTGCAGCTGTCCCTGGTGGTTGACGGCCAGCGGGCCGACCGTGCGCTTGACGCTGGCGAAGCTGGACAGCTTGACCAGGTCGCCGGACTTGGAGCGCACCGATACCCGCGACAGTGCTTCGTCGTAGTAGCGGTCGACGGCCGCCGCTTCCAGGATCACGAAGTAGCTGGCGGCGGTCGAGTAGATGGTCGAGACCTGGCGCTCGCCGAAGGAGGCGTACAGCACGGTGCGCACGTCGGCCATTTCCACGCCCAGCAGCGCGGCCTTGTCGCGGTCGATGTCGATCGTTGCCTGCAAGGCCTTGTTCTGCGAATCGCTGGTGACGTCGCGGAAGCGCTGGTCGGCGCGCATGCGCTCCAGGAACTGCTCGGCCCACTCGCCGATCTCGCCGCCCGACACGCTCTGCAGGGTGTACTGGTAGCGGCTCTTGCTCGGACGGCCGCCCAGCTGCAGGTTCTGCACCGGCGACAGGAACACCTGCACGCCGGCCACCTGGCGCGTTGCCTTGCGCAGCTCGTCGACCACGATGGGCATCGGCGGACGTTCGCCGCGCGGTTTCAGGACCAGGAACATTCGGCCGGTGTTGCCGCCGCCGGTGAACGAACTGATGTCCTGCACATAGGGATTGGCGCGCACGATGTCCACCACCTTGCCCTGCAGTTCCGCCAGCTTGACGGACGAGGTGTCTTCCGACGCCTCGACGGAAACGCGGATCTGCCCGATGTCTTCTTCCGGAAAGAAGCCCTTCGGCATGGTCATATAGAGCACGGCGGTCAGCACGAAGGTACCCAGCGCCAGCATCAGCACCAGGAAGCGGTGGCGCAGCGCCACATCGAGGGTGCGGCCATAGGCGTCACGCACGTTGACGAACATGGCTTCGAAACGGCGGCCGACCCAGGACATCTCGTGCGGGGCGACATGGCCGCCGCCCTTGAGCAGGCGCGAGCACAGCATCGGCACCAGGGTCAGCGACACCGCCGCCGATACCAGCACCGCCAGGCCGACGATGACGGCGAATTCGCGGAACAGCAGGCCGATCACGCCCGGCATGAAGAAGATCGGGATGAACACCGCCACCAGCGAGATCGAGATCGAGATGATGGTGAAGCCCATCTCGCGCGCGCCGACCAGGGCTGCCTGCATCGGCTTCTTGCCCATCTCCATGTGGCGCACAATGTTTTCCAGCACCACGATAGCATCGTCGACCACCAGGCCGACCGCCAGCGTGATGCCCAGCAGGGAAATGTTGTCCAGGCTGTAGCCGAAGGCATACAGCAGCGACAGCGCGCCCAGCAGCGAGATCGGCACCGTCACGGCCGGGATGAAGGTCGCAGCCAGGCGGTGCAGGAACAGGAAGATGACCAGGATCACCAGCACCACGGTGCCGGCGAGGGTCAGGTTGACGTCGTGGATCGCCTCGCGGATCGAGGTCGAGCGGTCGTTGACCAGATGCAGCTGGATCGAAGCCGGCAGTTGCTGCTCGAAACGCGGAATCAGGGCGCGCACCGCGTCCACCACCTGCACCGTGTTGGCGTTCGGCTGGCGCTGCACCATCAGCGAAATCGAACGCTCGCCGTTGAGGCTGCCCGCGGCCTTGACCGACTGGTAGCTGTCCTCGACCTCGGCCACGTCGCGCAGGCGCACCGGCATGCCGTCGCGGGTAGCGACGATCAGGCCGGCGAAATCGCTGGCGCGCATCAGCTGGCCGCCGCCCTGGATGGTCAGGGTCTGGGTTGGGCCGTCGAGGATGCCCAGCGGGGTGTTGGAGTTGGCCGCGCGCAGGGCCGCCGCCAGCTCGTCCATCGAAATATTTCTCGCGTTCATCAGGTCGGACTTGGCGCGGACCCGCACGGCAAAGCGCTTCTGCCCGTTGATCGTGACCTGGGACACGCCGGCGACTGTCGAAATGGCAGGCGAGATCAGGTTTTCCGCGTAGTCGTTCAGCTGCGACAAATCCATCGAGGGCGAGGTCACGTGCATGAACAGGATCGGCGCATCGGCCGGATTGACCTTGCGATAGGACGGCAGGTCGGTCATTTCCTGCGGCAGCTGGCGCTGGGCCGCCAGCAGGGCGGCCTGGACGTCCACGGCGGCGCGGTCGACGTCGATCTTGGTGTCGAATTCCAGGGTCAGGTTGGTATTGCCCTGGGTGCTGGTCGAGGTGATCAGGTTGATGCCGGCGATGGTGGAGAACTGCTTCTCGAGCGGCAGCGCAACCGAGGACGCCATGGTTTCCGGGCTCGCGCCCGGCAGGTTGGCGTTGACGTTGATGACCGGCGTGTTATAGCTCGGCAGCGCGGCGACCGGGATGTGCAGGTAGGCCAGCACGCCGACCAGCACCAGGCTGATCGACAGCAGCACCACCATCACCGGCCGGCGGATACACAGTTCGGACAGGTTCATGCCGATTCCTTCTTGGCTTTCGGGCCCGCTTCGGTCTTGCCGCTACCTTTACCGCCCTGCTGGCCGGCCATCCGGATCTTGCCGCCCGGACGCAGGTTCTGCTTGCCCTCGGTGATCACTTTTTCATTGCCCGCCAGGCCGGTCACGGCCGCGTAGTCGCCGAAGCCGTGCAGGCGCTTGACCGGCACCTGGCGCGCCGTGTTGTCCTCGCCGGCCACGTACACGAAGGTGCCGTTGGTGGCGTTGATGATGGCCGCCTGCGGGATCACCACGGCGTCCTTCAGGGTCTGCACGGTGACGCGCGCGGTCACGTACTGGCCCGGCCACAGGCTGGCGCCCGGGTTGGCGAACTCGCCCTTGACGCGGATGGTGCCGGCTTGCGGATCGACGGTGTTGTCGATGAAACTCAGGCGCCCTGCAACTTGCGGCGACGCGTCGTTGACCTGGGCGCGCACCTCGACCTTGCCCTGCTGCTGCGCCGCCAGCAGCGACGCCAGCGAGGATTCCGGCAGGGTGAACGACACATTGATCGGGTCGAGCTGGGTGACCGTGCTCAGCGAGGTGGTGGGCTGCACCAGGGCGCCCGGATGCACGTCGATGGCGCCCACGCGGCCCGACATCGGAGCGCGGATCGTGGTGTAGCTGGCCGCGACCTGGCTGGCGCGGGCGGCGGCGCTGTTGCTCTGCACCAGCGCGCGCTGGGCCTCGACCTGGCTCTGCAGCGAATCGAGGGCGCTCTGGGCCAGGAATTTCTGGGCCACCAGTTCCTGGCTGCGCTTGAACTGGCGCTCGAGGTCGGCCAGGGTCGCACGGTCGCGCGCCACCTGGGCCTGGGCCTGGGCGACGGCGGCGCGGTCGGCGCGGTCGTCGAGCGAGAACATCAGCTGGCCTTCCTTGACGAAGTCGCCTTCCTTGATGTGTACCTGGCGGATGGTGGCCGTGGTCTGGGGATGCAGGTCGACCGTGCGCAGCGGCGTGACGGTGCCGTTGGCGAGCAGCTCCACGCCCACGTCCTGGCGCTGCGGCGCCACCACGTTGACGGTGACAGGCGGCTGGCCGCCGCCGGGGCCGCCCTGGCCGTCCTTGCCATTGTCGGCATGGGCGCCGCCGCCCCCGTTCACGTACCACGCGCCGGCCATCGCCAGCGCGGCGATGCCGGCAATCACTGCCACATTCTTCTTTTTCATTCCTGTCCCTTGGCCACCTGCCCAGGCGGCGCTGTCATATGGTGATTGGCGCGACAACGCGGCCGGGCCGCATTCTCGCAAACCATTATTACGCGCTTATTTGTTTGGATAGTACTCCGGCAGCATGAGCGTGACTTCGAGCCCGCCTTCCGGATGGTTCGCCAGCGCGATGCTGCCGCCGTGCTGCTCGGCGATATTGCGCGCGATCGTCAATCCCAGCCCGGTGCCGCCGGACTCGCGCGAACGCGAGGTCTCGACACGGTAGAACGGGTCGAACACCCGTTTCATCTCGGCCTGGGGAATGCCCGGCCCGCTGTCGCGGATGCGCACGCGCGCGGCGCCGTTGATGCGGTCGACGTTCACGCGCGCTTCGCGGCCGTACTTGACCGCGTTGTCGATCAGGTTGCCCAGGCAGCGGCGCAGGTCCAGCGGACGGCCCAGCAGGGCCATGCCGGCGCGGCCGGCCAGGTCCACCTGCTGGCCGGCATCGACGGCGTCCGCACACACGGCCTCGAGCAGCGAATCGAGATCGAGCATCTGCATCGTCTCGGTGGTGTCCATGCTGCGCGCCAGGTCCAGGCCCTCGCGCACCATTTGCTGCATCGCCGACAGGTCGCCGATCAGGCGTTCCTGCAGCTCGGCCTCGGACACTTTTTCCAGGCGCAGGCGCATGCGGGTGAGCGGGGTCTGCAGGTCGTGGGTAATGGCGGCCAGCATTTGCGTACGCTGGAAGATGTACTGGCGAATGCGCGCCTGCATGGCGTTGAAGGCGGCGCTGGCCTGGCGGATTTCGCTGGCGCCGGTCAGGTCGAGGGGCGCGCGGTTGATGTCCTGGCCCAGGTCCTGGGCCGCCTGCGCCAGCTGCTTGAGCGGACGCGTGGTCATGCGCGCCACCAGGTAGGCCAGGAAGCCAATACTCAGGAGGAACAGGGCGATCACGGTGCGGTAATCGGTCTGGAGCGCGGGCGACTGGCGCGGCGGCAGTACCGACAGGCGCAGCTCAGCGCCGTCGCGCAGGCGGATGTTAAGCAGCTCGCAGGCGCCGCGCCATTCGGCATGGATCAGCCCGTATAACACCGGCTGCTGGTTCGGCAGCTCGCACGAGGGCGGACGGGTGGCGGCGGAACTGATCGTATAGCCCTGCCCCAGGCGGGCGGCCAGCGAGCGCGCGAACCAGCTGTGCGTAGTGGCCAGCGGCAGTGGCGTGCCGACTTCGAGGCGCAGTCCAGGCCGGTTGGCTACCGACAGGTAGACCGAGCGTGCCGATGCTGGCACGATCTCGGTCGCCATCACCAGTTGCTCGGCGCGTTCGAGCAGATGCTGGTCGCGCTGCTGTTCGAACAGGTGCAGGCGTTCGTAGTCGGCGGCCAGCTGGGTCAGCGCGGCGGAAGTGACCACGCCCAGCAGCAGCGTGATGAACACGCGGCCGGTCATGGAACCAAGGAAAGCCTTCACGCCGCGGGCTCCACCGTGACCTGGCCGGCCAGCACGTAGCCGCCGTTGCGCACGGTCTTGATGATCTGGGGCATGCGCGCATCCTCGCCCAGTTTCTGGCGCAAGCGACTGATCTGGATGTCGATCGAACGGTCGAACGGGTCGGCGTCGCGGCCTTGGGTCAGGTTGAGCAGCTGGTCGCGGTTGAGCACGCGGTTCGGATGCTCCAGGAACACGCGCAGCAGGCGGAACTCGGCGCCCGACAGCATGATGACCACGCCCTGCGGATTGACCAGGTGACGCGCGGTGAGGTCCAGGGTCCAGCCGGAGAACTTCATCTGCTGCACGTTTTCAAGCGGCGAATTGGACGGCATGGCGTGCGAACGGCGCAGCACGCTGCGGATGCGCGCCAGCAGCTCGCGCGGCTCGAAGGGTTTCGGCAGGTAGTCGTCGGCGCCCATCTCCAGGCCCAGGATGCGGTCGAGCGGCTCGTTGCGGGCGGTGAGCATGATGACCGGCAGGGTCGAGGTGGCGCGCAGCTTGCGGCACAGGGTCAGGCCGTCGTCGCCCGGCATGTTGAGGTCGAGCACGATCAGGTCGGGACGCGCCTCGTCGAGCGCCTTCCACATGCCGGTGCCGTCGGCGGCCGCCAGGGTGCGGTAGCCGTTCGCTTCGAGGTAGTCGGCCAGCAGGCTGCGGATGTCGCGGTCGTCATCGACGATCAAAATCGTAGAGGGATTATCCATAACCGCAATTATCCGCATCTATGGCAAGGGTGGACAGCCGTTTTGTATCGGTATGTATAAGCCGATACCGGCGAAACATATTGATACAAAGTACCAGACAGGGGAAATCCCACGGTTACAAGTTTTGGCGAAGATGGGTCCTGTGCAGCGAGCGGTTCAGTTGCACATCCAAACTGAACTCACCTGAAGGAAACACAATGAACACCATCCGCAAGAACATCGTGATCGCTTTCACCGCTCTCGGCCTGGCCGGCGCCGCCATTGGCGTGCAAGCCCAAACCCACGCCCCTGCCGAAGGCCGCCATGGCCATGCCTTGAGCGTGGAACAGCGCCAGGCCAAGATGGCCGAGTTCAAGGCCAAGCGCCAGGCCAAGCGCGCCGAGCGCCAGGCCCAGCTGCGCGACGCGCTCAAGCTGACCCCGGCCCAGCAGCCGGCCTGGGACGCCTTTGTCGCCAGCATGGCGCCGGCACACAAGGGCGATCGCGCAGCCCGCCCGGACCGCGCCCAGCTGGCCAGCCTGAGCGCCCCGCAGCGCCTGCAGATGCGCATCGAGCGCCAGAAGCAGCGCACCGCCCGCATGGAAGCGCGCCTGTCGGCCCTGAACAGCTTCTACTCGGTCCTCACGCCGGAACAGCGCAAGGTGTTCGACGAGCAGGCCAAGCAGCGCCGCGGCGGCCGTCATCATCGCGGCCACGGCGCTCATGGCATGATGCACGGCTGATCCGCCTGCGCGCGCAAGCCGGGACGCCTGCGGGCGTCCTTTTTTTGCCTGGCCTGTATTCAGTCCCGGCGCGGCTTGAATTCCCGGATCGCGGCGCGGGCCTCGTGCAAGCCCTGGAAAATCCGCACTCCTCTCGGCACTTTCTCGAGGCCGGCAACGCCCGCGCCCCCGGCCCACAATTGCACCTCGCCCGGCAGTCGCTGGCGCAGCTCACGGAGGATGGGCGCGATGGTCTTGCGCGGAAGCGCGGCGCTGAACGACAGGCCGACGACCTGGGTCTGGTAGGCCTCGGCCGCCGCCACGATATCCTGCAGGGGAGACTGCGTCCCGAGGGAAATGCAGCGCGCGCCGGCGAGCGTGAGCACGGCTTCCACCATCAGGTTGCCGAGCATGTGCAGTTCGCCCGGCACCGTCGTCAGAAGCACGCGCGGCCAGCCCAGCGGCGCGTACACCGCTTGCACCGCTTCGCGCAGCAGGGCCTGCACCATCTCGGTGTACAGGTGCTCTTCATGGACCGCGATGCTGCCCTCGGCCCAGGCATCGCCGACCTGCTTGTTCAGGCCGGGCAAGAGGTCCAGGACGAAGCCTTCCAGGCCGAGCCGGGCCAGCTCGGCATGCAGGTGCTCGCGCAAGCGGTTCGGCTCCTTCGCGCGCAACACCTCGACCAGGCGCCCGTCCCCGGCGCCGGCCTGGACCGGCGGCCGGTTCATGGCAAGCAACGCCTGCAGCTGCGCTTCGTCCAGGGGTACGACCGCGCCCGGACGCATGCCCGCATCGAGCAGCGCCTTGATCAGCTTGAGGCGTGCCACCTGCGCCCCCGAATACACGCGCTTGTCCGCTGCGTCCCGTCCCGGGACGGGGAAGCCGTAGCGGTCTTCCCACTTTCTTAATACTTCTTTGGCAATACCTGTCTCCTCCGAGACTACAGATATCGGCACGCTCATACATCAACCTCAAAATTCAGTTTGTCTAAGACAAAACGCATGTTATAGTATTTTCCGTACGGCAACAAACTTGTTTTTCCACCGCCGTGATCGCTTCCCAGGACTCATCATGCACAGTAATGAATCAAAAGGTATGACCATCAAGGCAAAGGTATGCATCGGTTTCGCGGCAATCCTTCTGCTCATGATGCTTCTAACAGCAATCGGCGTCAGCCGGGTCAACACGGTGTCTTCCAGCCTGATCACCATTGGCGACGTCAACAGCGTCAAGCAGCGCTATGCCATCAACTTCCGCGGCAGCGTACACGATCGTGCGATCAGCCTGCGCGATGTGACGCTGGTCGACAGCGACAGCGAACTGAAGGCGGCGCTGGCCGACATCGCGCGCCTGGCTTCCGACTATGAAAAGTCCGCCGTGTTGCTGGACAAAATGATTGCCGAAGGGAGCGATACTAGCCCTGAAGAGCGGCAGATCCTTGCCGGCATCAAGGAAATCGAAGCCCGTACGCTGCCGCTGGTTTCCCAGGTCATCGCCTTGCGCGAAGCAGGCGAGCTCGATCGCGCGAAAGAAGTCATGCTCAAGGATGCCCGCCCTGCCTTCGTCGAATGGCTGGCCCGGATCAACCAGTATATCGACTTGAAGGAAGAGGCGAACCAGTCCGAGTCGGCGCGCGCGCGCGAAGTGGCGAGCGGGTTCCAGGCGCTCATGCTGATCATGTGTGCGGCCGCCGTCATCACCGGGGTACTGGTGGCCGCGGTCATCGTGCGCGCGATTCTGAGGGCGCTCGGTGGGGAGCCGGCCAAGGCCAGCGCCATCGCCAACAGCATTGCCACCGGCAACCTGGCGGTGACGATCGACACCGACGGCAGCAAGCGCGCGAGCGTGCTGCACGCCATGGGAGAGATGCGCGACAGCCTCCTCAGGATCGTGGCCGAGGTCCGCCTCAGTGCGCAGACGATCTCCGCCGCGGCCGGCGAGATCGCCTCCGGCAACCTCAACCTGTCTGCGCGCACCGAGCTGCAGGCATCGTCGCTGCAGGAAACCGCCTCGTCGATGGAACAATTGACCGCGACGGTCAGGCAGAATGCGGACAACGCGCTCCAGGCCAACCAGCTGGCCGTTTCCGCCGCCACCGTGGCGCGCAAGGGCGGCACGGTCGTGTCGGAAGTGGTGCAGACCATGGACTCGATCAATGCCTCGGCCAAGAAGATCGTCGACATCATCAGCGTGATCGACGGGATCGCGTTCCAGACCAACATCCTGGCGCTGAACGCGGCGGTGGAAGCGGCGCGGGCCGGCGAACAGGGGCGGGGCTTCGCCGTGGTGGCGACCGAAGTGCGCAACCTGGCGCAGCGCTCCGCGGCGGCCGCAAAGGAGATCAAGGCGCTGATCGGCGACTCGGTCGACAAGGTCGATGCCGGCAGCCGGCTGGTCGCCGACGCGGGCTCCACCATGAACGAGATCGTCAACAGCGTGAACCGAGTGACCGACATCATGGCCGAGATCACGGCCGCGAGCCAGGAGCAGAGCGCAGGTATCGAGCAGGTCAACCGCGCGATCAGCCAGATGGACCAGGTGACGCAGCAGAACGCGGCGCTGGTCGAAGAGGCGGCCACCGGGGCCGGCGCGCTGCAGGCCCAGGCGGAAAAGCTGGGCAACGTGGTCGCCATTTTCAAGCTGGGCGATGGCGAGGCGCGTGCGCTGGACGGCGCCCCGCAAGCGCGCTACCCGCACCCGGCGCTCCTGCATTGAGCGTGCCCGTGCCCGGGTCTACCGGGCCCTGGATGGCAAAGGACGCCTCCGGGCCCGCGTCCGGCCTTCTTTCCGGACGTCAGCCGCCGGCACGCTTCGGGTGATGACCATGCTTCCTGAGTGTGTCCATCACCAGTTCGCAGTGGTCTCCCTGGACCTCGATCACGCCGTCCTTCACGGTCCCGCCCGAGCCGCACGCGGTGCGCAACTGCTTGCCCAGCAGTGCCAGCGCCGCAGCGTCGAGGGCGAGCCCCTTGACCACTGTGACACTCTTGCCGCCGCGGCCCTTCGTTTGGCGCGACACACGCACCACACCGTCGCCTGCGATGATGGGCTTGGTCTGGCACAGGCACGCTGCCACGGGACGCCGGCATTCGGGACACATGCGCCCGCCATCGGTGGAATAGACGAGGCCGCCTTTCGAATTGCTCATCATGTCGTTTTCAGCCGTCCAGCTTTTGCAGGGACGCCAGGAACTTGCGCGCATCCTGGTAGCCGATCACGCGGCTGTCCGGAATCTCGCGCCCTTCCTTGTCGAACAGGATGATGCCCGGCGGTCCGAACAGGCCGAAGCGTTTGAGCATCGCCTTGTCGTCCGCATTGTTGGCCGTGACGTCGACCTGCAGCAGGATGGTGTTGGCCAGCTTGCCCTGTACCGCCGGGTCGACGAAGGTCAGTTTTTCCATCTCCTTGCAGGACACGCACCAGTCGGCATAGAAGTCGAGCATGGCCGTCTTGCCGCCGGTATTCGCCAGCACGGCATCGAGCTCGGCCACGTTTTTCACGCGCTTGAATTCGAGATGCCGGGGCGCGCCGCCGCCCAGGTGGGCCAGCGGAGCCAGGGCGTCGCGCCCGCCGCTGGCCACGCCGACCAGCTGCATCGCTCCCAGCACGGCAAAGGCGGCGCCGGCCGCCATCGACGCCCAGTGGCGGCGGCGCAGCAGGTAGAAGCCGTAGCCGAACAGCAGCGCCGACCACAGCAGCATCTGGGCCGCGGCCGGAATCACCGGCGACACCAGCCACAGGGCCATGGCCAGCATCAGCACGCCGAACAGGCGCTTGACGCCTTCCATCCAGGCCCCGGCGCGCGGCAGCAGCGAGCCGGCCGAGACGCCCACCAGCAGCAGCGGAATGCTCATCCCGATCGCCATCGCGAACAGGGCGGCGCCGCCGATCAGCACATCGCGCGTCTGGCTGATGTAGACCAGGGCGCCGGCCAGCGGCGCGGCCACGCAAGGGCCGACGATCAGGGCCGAGATCGCCCCCATCCCGAACACGCCGGCCAGCTTGCCCGAGGCCTGGCGGCCCGATACGTGGGCCAGGCGCGTCTGCAAGGCGGCGGGAACCTGCAATTCGTAGAAGCCGAACATCGACAGGGCCATGCCGACGATCAGCACGGCGAAGGCGCCCAGCACCCAGGGGTTCTGCAGGGCCGCGGCCAGACCCTCGCCGACCAGGCCGGCGGCGATGCCGAGCGCGGTGTAGACGATGGCCATGCCGAGCGAATAGGCGAGCGACAGCACGAAGCCGCGCGAGCGGCGTACCTGCCGGCCTTCGCCGACGATGATCGAGGACAGGATCGGCACCATGGGCAGGACGCAGGGCGTGAAGGCCAGGCCCAGGCCGAGCAGCACGAAGGCGGGAACGATGGCCAGCAGGCGCCCGCCATGGAGGATGCCGGCGATGGTGGAGAGGTCGGATTCGGGCGCCGTGCTTGCGGGCGCCGGAGCGGGGTTCGCCGCAGCGGCCGGCGCGCGCTCGGCAGCGGGGGTGGACGACAGCGGCACCGACATCGCCGGCCCCTGCCCCGCCGCGGCGCCGATCGGCAGCGGCGGCGCCTGCGCTGCTCCGGCGGCGCCTGCGTTCAGGGACGCCGTGTGCTCCTGGGGCGGATAGCACAGGCCCGCGTCCGCACAGCCCTGGCTGGTGGCGGCCAGCGTGAAGCTGCCGCCGCCTTCGACCGGGATGCGGATCGTCAGCGTGCCCTTGTAGGTTTCGACCTCCTTCTGGAAGGTCTCGTCGAACTTCACCTTGCCCGGCGGGATCTGCGGCGCGCCGAGGGTGGCGCCGCTGGCCTTGAAGCCGAAGCGCTCGCGGTACATATAATAGCCGTCGGCGATCTGGTAGGTCACTTCCAGGGTCTGCGGATCGGCCATGCGGGCGGCGAAGCGGAAGGCCAGGGAGGGATCGAGGAAGTCCTCCTCCGCGCGTGCGGGCGCTGCGGCGAGGAAGGCCAATGCGGCGAAGGCGGCGAACAGCGTCAGGCAGGCCTGCAGCAGGCCACGCATAGAGAAACGGGTCATGGTGTCGGGTCAGTTGTTACAGCGCACCGGCATGGTACACCGGCTGGGCTGTTCGCGCCTGTGGCGAGGCTTAAGACGGCCTGAGGAACATGCCCGGATTTCACCTCGGCTTCACCTCGGGGTGGCTATCCTTGGGACTGGCCATCTTCCTGGGTGCATACATTGAAAACCCTGTTCGCCCTGCTGGGCATGCTGCTCCTTTCCATGCCGCTGCGCGCCGCGCCGGACCTGGCACCCCAGCTGAGCGCCTTGCTGCGCGAAGAGGGACTCGACGGCGCGGTGTGGACCACGCTCGCCGCCGAAGGCGCCGCCGGCGTCAGCGACGCGCGCAGCGGCGCACCGATGCGGGTGGACCAGCGGGTGCATGTCGGCTCTGTCGCCAAGACCGTGCTGGCAACCGGCATCCTGCGCCTGGTCAGCGAGCGTCGCCTGTCCCTGGATACGCGGGTGTCCAGCCTGCTTCCCGGCCTGGAGTTCGTCAATCCCTGGGAGGCGAGCGATCCGCTGCTCGTACGGCATTTGCTCGATCACAGCGCCGGCCTCGACGACGCCCGCTTCTGGCAGGTCTTCAGCATGGAACGGCGGCCCGACATGCCGCTCGCGGACGCCTTCCCGCGAGGAGCAGGCTTGTTGCGCGTCCGGCACCGGCCAGGAAGCCGCTTCTCGTACTCCAACATGGGCTACACCCTGCTCGGCATGATCGTCGAGACCGTCACGGGGCAGCGCTACGAGCGCTACCTGGACGCCGCACTCCTGAGGCCGCTCGGCATGCATGACAGCAGCTTCGCTTTTGTCTCGCAGGAGCACGACGCGCGGCTGGCCATGGGGCACTTCGAGGACAGCGTCGGGCAGGCGGCGCAACCCGTCGCCCTGCGCCCGGCCGCCCAATTCATCACCACGACGGCGGACATGGGCCGCTTCGCGCGCTTTCTCATGAGCGACGGCAGCCTTGGCGGAAAGCCGTTCATCGCCCCTGCACTGCTGCGCCGGATGGGAGAGCCGGCCGGCACCGACGCCGCGCGCGCGGGATTGCGCGCCGGCTACGGCCTGGGCCTGCGGGCCGAGGACCACCATGGGGTGCTGGCCAAGTGCCACGGGGGCAGCACGGTCGGGTTCCGCGCGAAGCTGTGCCTGTTTCCGGCAACGCGGCAGGCCTTCTTCATGGCCGTCAACACCGATAGCGAAACCGCCGACTACCGGCGCATCGATGCCCTGCTCGTCCGGACACTGGGCCTGGGCGGGGAGGCGCCGGCGCCTGGCCTCACCGGGAGCGTCGACGTCCGGCCCTGGGAAGGTTTCTACATTCCCTCGCCCAGCCGTTTCGAGAGCATGCGTTTCCTCGATACCGTGTTCAACTTTATGCGGGTGTCGGCGCGCGGACCATTGCTGCGGCTCCAGCCTTTCCAGTCCCCGGCGCAGGAACTCAGCCATGTCTCGGACGGCCTGTTCCGCGCTCCCGGCAAGCTGCTGCCATCGCATGCCCTCCTCACCTCGCGCGAGGGCGCGCGCGTGATCACCACCGGGACCCAGAGCTACGAAAAGGTTTCCCTGATGTGGCTGGCGTACGGATGGTGCGGTGTGGCGGCCGGTTTGCTGGGCCTGGCGGCCATCATGGCCCTGGGCCTCGGGCGCATCGCCAGGCGGCGCATGGCGGCCAGGGACCCTCTGCTCCCGCCTTTCGCCGGCGCGCTGGCGCTGCTGCTTCCCCTGCCCTTCTTCTACCGCCAGTCCTTGCTCCAGCTGGGCGACCTGACGCTGGCGAGCGGCTTGCTGGCGGTCGTGACGGCCATGCTACCGCTGGCCATGCTGCTCGGATTGTGGCGGGTATGGCGCAGCGCGAGCGGCCGGCACGCGGAATCGCTGGCGATGCTGGCGGTACTGCACTTGAGCCTGGTCCTGGCGGCGTGGGACCTGCTGCCTCTGCGCCTGTGGTCGTAGCGCTTGACGCGCCGCGTGAGGGCGAAAAAAAACCAGGCCGAAGCCTGGTTTCTTGAAGACCTGGCTGATTACTCAGCGGTCGGTGCTTCTTCAGCGGTGCCCGGTTCCGGACGGTCCAGCAGCTCGACGTAGGCCATCGGTGCGTTGTCGCCAACGCGGAAGCCCATCTTCAGGATGCGCAGGTAGCCGCCGTTGCGGTTGGCGTAGCGCGGGCCCAGTTCAGCGAACAGCTTCTGGACGATTTCGCGGTCGCGCAGGCGAGCGAAAGCCAGGCGCTTGTTTGCCAGGGTGTCGGTCTTGCCCAGGGTCAGGATCGGCTCGACAACGCGGCGCAGTTCCTTTGCCTTCGGCACGGTGGTCTTGATCGCCTCGTGACGCAGCAGCGAAACGGTCATGTTGCGCAGCATTGCCAGACGGTGGGACGAGGTACGGTTCAGTTTACGAAGGCCGTGACGGTGACGCATGGTAAATCCTTTCGAGTGTTTTCAATTCCAGTTCTTCGATCGTTCACGCTTGCGCGTGACCGCGGACCGGTTCGGGGGTTAAAACCGCCCGGACAAAGCGTCCAGGCGGGGTACAGCAAAACGACGGAATTACTTCTCGAGGCCAGCCGGCGGCCAGTTTTCGAGTTTCATGCCCAGGGTCAGGCCGCGCGATGCGAGGACTTCCTTGATTTCGTTGAGCGACTTGCGGCCCAGGTTCGGGGTCTTCAGCAGTTCGTTTTCCGAACGCTGGATCAGGTCGCCGATGTAGTAGATGTTCTCGGCCTTCAGGCAGTTCGCCGAACGGACGGTCAGCTCCAGGTCGTCCACCGGACGCAGCAGGATCGGATCGACCAGCGGAGCACGCGACGGTGCTTCGGCGGCGGCTTCGGTACCTTCCAGGGCGGCGAACACGTTCAGCTGGTCCACCAGGACGCGTGCCGACTGGCGGATCGCTTCTTCCGGGGTGATCACGCCGTTGGTTTCGATGTTGATGATCAGCTTGTCCAGGTCGGTACGCTGCTCGACACGGGCCGATTCGACGGCGTAGGACACGCGGCGCACCGGCGAGAACGAAGCGTCCAGGATGATGCGGCCGATGGTCTTGTTGGTGTCTTCCGACAGGCGGCGCACGTTGCCAGGCACATAGCCGCGGCCCTTCTCGACCTTGATCTGCATGTCCAGCTTGCCGCCGGCGGTCAGGTGAGCGATGACGTGATCCGGGTTGATCAGTTCCACGTCATGCGGCAGGTCGATGTCCGATGCCAGGACGGCGCCTTCGCCTTCCTTCTTCAGGGTCAGGGTGACGGAATCACGGTTGTGCACCTTGAACACGACGCCCTTCAGGTTCAGCAGCAGGTCGACCACGTCTTCCTGCACGCCGTCCAGCGACGAGTACTCGTGCACGACGCCGGCGATCGTCACTTCGGTCGGGGCATAGCCGACCATCGACGACAGCAGGACGCGGCGCAGCGCGTTGCCCAGGGTGTGACCATAGCCACGCTCGAACGGCTCCATCACGACTTTTGCGTGACCGGCGCCCAGTGCTTCGACATCGATGATACGTGGCTTCAACAGACTATTTTGCATGAAATGTCCTTTTCAATACCCTCGGCTCGTTACACCGATAAGGCTGATGGCATTAATGAGAACGCCTGCGGGTGGCAGGCGGTGATACGGATTCGGATTGCGATGGGAATGGTGTAAGTTCAGGACTCGTTGCGGCGCCAACCCTAGGTTGCTGCGGCCGCACCACCACGCCCGTCGTTCCCGCAAAGGCGGGAACCCAAGTTCGTAGCTAAGCCAGCAAACTTGGGTCCCCGCCTTCGCGGGGATGACATTGTGGGCGGCTCGCGCCACCCAAAATGTCAATTAACGCGAGTACAGTTCGACGATCAGCGCTTCGTTGACGTCAGCAGCGATCTCGTTACGTTCCGGGAACGAACGGAAGGTGCCTTCCATCTTCTTGCTGTCGACCGACACCCAGCTCGGCATGCCGACTTGTTCAGCCAGCGACAGGGCTTCCTGGATACGGGTCTGCTTCTTGGCCTTTTCGCGCACAGCGACGACGTCGCCGGTCTTGACCTGGTACGAAGCGATGTTCACGACGTTGCCGTTCACGGTGAAGGCCTTGTGGCTCACCAGCTGACGCGCTTCGGCGCGGGTCGAGCCGAAGCCCATGCGGTAAGCGACGTTGTCGAGACGCGCCTCCAGCAGCTTCAGCAGGGTTTCGCCGGTGTTGCCCTTGCGGCGCGACGCTTCGGCGAAGTAGCGGCGGAACTGGCGTTCCAGGATGCCGTACATGCGCTTGACCTTCTGCTTTTCACGCAGCTGGTTGCCGTAGTCCGAGGTGCGGGCACCCGACTTGACGCCGTGCTGGCCTGGCTTGATGTCCAGTTTGCACTTCGAATCGAGCGAGCGGCGTGCGCTCTTCAGGAACAGGTCAGTGCCTTCACGGCGCGACAGTTTTGCTTTTGGTCCGATATAACGTGCCACGTTAGATACCTTTATGAATAATTGATCACGCCCCAGCGGTGCAGTGCACCCAGGCGCTAGTCCGATCCGCAATCGGCCGGACGTGGCTTAAACAAATCGCCCGCCAAACGAAATGGCAGGCGACAAGAGCCGGGCAGTATACCCTATTTCGGGCAACTGCACCGGCAATCTTTGCAACACAACGGAGCGAGCGCTCCAGCGTGTCGTATTAGATACGACGACGCTTCGGCGGACGGCAGCCGTTGTGCGGAACCGGGGTCACGTCCTGGATCTCGGTGATCTTGATGCCCAGGTTGTTCAGCGCGCGCACAGCCGACTCACGGCCCGGGCCTGGGCCCTTGATACGCACTTCCAGGTTCTTCACGCCCGACTCCTGAGCGACCTTGCCAGCAGCTTCGGCAGCAACCTGCGCTGCGAACGGGGTCGATTTGCGCGAGCCCTTGAAGCCGGCGCCGCCGGAGGTTGCCCACGACAGAGCGTTGCCCTGACGGTCGGTGATCGTGATGATCGTGTTGTTGAAGGACGCGTGCACGTGGGCGATGCCCTCGGCAACGTTCTTCTTGACTTTCTTGCGTACGCGAGCTGCTGCCGCGCTGCTTTGTTGCTTGGCCATGGTCAGGTTCCTAGATTATTTCTTGAGCGATTGTGCGGCCTTGCGCGGACCTTTGCGGGTACGTGCATTGGTACGGGTACGCTGGCCGCGCACTGGCAGACCCTTACGGTGACGCATGCCGCGGTAGCAGCCCAGGTCCATCAGACGCTTGATGTTCATGGACAGTTCGCGGCGCAGGTCGCCTTCCACGACAAACTTCGCAACTTCGTCGCGCAGCTTCTCGAGTTCGTTATCGTCCAGGTCCTTGACCTTTTTGTTGGTCGCGATACCGGTTGCGTCGCAGATCTTCTGCGAACGCGGACGGCCAATACCGTAGATCGCCGTCAGGCCGATAACAGTGTGCTGATGATTTGGGATGTTAACCCCTGCAATACGTGCCATTCGATATTCCTCGTATTAACCTTGACGCTGCTTGTGACGCGGCTCGACGCAGATCACACGGACCACGCCCTTGCGCTTGATGATCTTGCAGTTGCGGCAGATCCGCTTGACTGAAGCGTTAACTTTCATTTTGCACTCTCTTCGGTTCGTTTACTTGATGATTTTTTTACTTGGTGCGGAACACAATGCGGGCCCGGGAAAGGTCGTACGGGGTCAATTCCACCGTTACCTTGTCGCCCGGGAGAATGCGGATGTAATTCATCCGCATTTTACCCGAGATATGCCCCAGCACCACGTGCCCGTTTTCCAGCTTCACGCGAAAGGTCGCGTTCGGGAGATTCTCGAGAATCTCCCCCTGCATTTGGATGACGTCGTCTTTTGCCATTCGCTCTATGCACTCCCCGCTTATCGCGTCGGAATTCCGCCCTTGAAGTTAGCCTTGCGCAGCAGTGAATCGTATTGCTGCGACATGACGTAGTTCTGCACTTGTGCCATGAAGTCCATCGTCACCACCACGATGATCAGGAGCGACGTGCCGCCGAAGTAGAAAGGAACCTTCCACTTGGCAGTCATGAACTCCGGCACCAGGCACACCAGGGTGATATAGACCGCACCGGCCAGGGTCAGGCGCATCAGGATCTTGTCGATGTAGCGGGCAGTCTGCTCGCCCGGACGGATGCCCGGAACGAATGCACCGCTCTTCTTCAAGTTGTCCGCCGTTTCCTTGCTGTTGAATACCAGCGCAGTATAGAAGAAGCAGAAGAACACGATCGCCACCGCATACAGCAACGCGTGGATCGGCTCGCCCGGCGCCATCGACGCTGCGAGATCCTTCAGGAACCCGATAACCGGGCCACTGGAGTCCTTGCCGCGCGTGAACCAGTCGACGATCGTTGCTGGAAACAGGATGATCGACGAAGCGAAGATCGGCGGGATCACGCCTGCCATGTTCAGCTTCAAGGGCAGGTGGCTGGTTTGGCCACCGTAGATCTTGTTGCCGACCTGGCGCTTGGCGTAGTTGACCAGGATCTTGCGCTGACCGCGTTCGACGAACACGACAGCCCAGGTCACGCCAGCCACCAGCAGCACGATCAGGATCGCGGAGAAGCTGCCGATCGAACCATTCGACACCAGGGTGAACAAACCGCCCAGGGCCGACGGCAGACCTGCTGCGATACCGGCGAAGATGATGATCGAGATACCGTTGCCAAGACCGCGTTCGGTGATCTGCTCGCCCAGCCACATGAGGAACATGGTGCCGGTCAGGAGCGTCGTCACCGTGACGAAGCGGAAGCCCATGCCCGGATCGAGCACGAGTCCCGGCTGCGCCTCGAGCGCGACCGCGATGCCGAACGCCTGGAACAGCGCCAGTGCCACCGTGAAGTAACGGGTGTACTGGGTGATCTTGCGGCGGCCGGCTTCACCTTCCTTCTTCAGCGCCTCCAGTTGCGGCGACACGATCGATGCGAGCTGCATGATGATCGAAGCCGAAATGTAGGGCATGATGCCGAGAGCGAACACGGTAAAGCGGGACAGGGAGCCGCCCGAGAACATGTTGAACATGCCCAGGATGCCGCCTTCGTTCTGCTTGAACAGCGACGCAAGCTGCACCGGGTCAATCCCGGGAACCGGGATATGAGCACCGATGCGGTACACGACCAATGCGCCAAGCAAAAACCACAGCCGGCCCCAGGGGAAGCCGGAAGCGGCGCTTTTACCAAGTTGTGAATTAGTCGCCAATTTTTGCTCCGATCAGGCAGGTCGCAATTAAGCGACCGAACCGCCAGCTGCTTCGATCGCCGCTTTCGCGCCGGCGGTCGCCTTCAGGCCCTTGAGGTTCACCGCTTTGGTGATCTCGCCGGACAGGATGACGCGCACGTCGCGTGCCACGACCGGCAGGATGCCTGCCTGCTTCAGCACCAGGATGTCGACATCGCCGACAGCCAGGGCGTTCAGGTCCGACAGACGCACTTCAGCCTTGAACGTAGCGTTCAGCGACTTGAAGCCGCGCTTCGGCAGACGACGCTGCAGAGGCATCTGACCGCCTTCGAAGCCGACTTTGTGGAAGCCGCCCGAACGCGATTTCTGACCCTTGTGACCGCGGCCGGCAGTCTTGCCCAGGCCCGAGCCGATACCGCGGCCAACGCGACGCTTCGCGTGCTTGGCGCCGTCAGCTGGTTGAATGGTATTGAGTTCCATTGATTTCTCCGTACGTAAGCCGCGGCTTACGAAACAACTTTAACGAGGTACGCGACTTTGTTGATCATGCCACGCACGGACGGGGTGTCCTGCAGCTCGGAGACCGAGTTGACACGACGCAGACCCAGGCCGCGCACGGTGGCACGGTGATCCTGACGGGTACCGATCAGGCCCTTGACGAGCTTGACTTTGACAGTGTTTGCCATGTTTGTTCCCCTTAACCCAGGATATCTTCAACCGACTTGCCGCGCTTAGCAGCGATATCGGAAGCAGTGCTCATCTTCGACAGACCGTCGAGGGTAGCGCGAACCAGGTTGTACGGGTTCGACGAACCGGTCGACTTGGCGACCACGTCGGTCACGCCCATCACCTCGAAGATAGCGCGCATTGCGCCACCAGCGATCACGCCGGTACCCGGCTTGGCCGGCGACATCATGACGCGCGAGGCGCCGTGACGACCGGTAACGGTGTGGTGCAGCGTACCGTTCTTGAGGGGCACCTTGATCAGGTTGCGGCGGGCTTCTTCCATCGCTTTTTGCACGCCGACAGGAACTTCCTTCGACTTGCCTTTGCCCATGCCGATGCGGCCATCGCCGTCACCGACAACGGTCAGCGCTGCAAAACCCATGATACGACCACCCTTGACCACTTTGGTCACGCGGTTGATCGCGATCATTTTCTCGCGCATGCCATCATCCGGCTTGTCGCTTGCCATTTTCGCTTGCATTTTTGCCATGACGATTCTTCCTTAGAACTTCAGACCGGCTTCACGCGCGGCTTCCGCCAGCGCCTTCACACGGCCGTGGTAACGGAAACCCGAGCGGTCGAACGCAACTTCGGTGATTCCTGCTTTCAGTGCCTTCTCGGCGACGCGCTTGCCAACCAGGGCGGCAGCGGCAGCGTTGCCGCCTGCACCGCTCTTGCCAGCCAGTTCGGCGCGCACTTCTGCTTCCAGCGTCGAAGCCGACACCAGCACCTTTGCGTCCGGGCTGATCAGGTTCGCATAGATGTGCAGGTTGGTGCGGTGAACCGACAGACGGTTCACGCCCAGCTGGGCGATCTTGATGCGAGTTTGACGTCCGCGACGCAGACGCGATTGTTTCTTGTCCATCGTCAGCTCCGATTATTTCTTCTTGGTTTCTTTAAGCTTCACCACTTCGTCCGCATAACGGACACCCTTGCCCTTGTAAGGCTCAGGCGAGCGGTAAGCGCGCACTTCTGCGGCAACCTGGCCGACCTTTTGACGATCGATACCCTTGATCAGGATCTCGGTCGGGGTCGGGGTGACGGCAGTGACGCCTTCCGGCATCGCGTGCAGCACCGGGTGCGAGAAGCCCAGCGACAGGTTCAGGGCGTTGCCCTGCACAGCTGCCTTGTAGCCCACGCCCACCAGGTTCAGCTTCTTCTCGAAGCCCTTGGTGACGCCGGTAACCATGTTGTTGACCAGGGCGCGCAGGGTACCCGACATGGCGTTCGATTCACGCGAATCGTCCACCACGTCGAAGGTCAGCGTGCCGTTGTTGTTTTCCACTTTGACCAGGCCGTTCAGCGACTGGGTCAGGGTGCCGAGCGGGCCCTTGACGGTGATCGACGACGCGTTGATCGCGACATCGGTACCTGCCGGGACGGCGATTGGCATCTTAGCTACTCGAGACATGTCTACTCCTTAAGCCACGTAGCACAGCACTTCGCCACCGACGCCGGTAGCACGTGCTTTGCGGTCGGTCATCACGCCCTGCGGGGTCGAGACGATTGCCACGCCCAGGCCATTCATGACCGACGGGATTTCATCCTTGCCCTTGTAGACGCGCAGGCCAGGACGGGACACGCGCTCGATGCGCTCGATGACCGGACGGCCGGTGTAATACTTCAAACCGATTTTCAGTTCCGACTTGCCACCTTCGGTGGACACGGCGAAATCTTCGATGTAACCCTCGTCCTTCAGGACGTTGGCAATGGCAACCTTGACTTTCGACGACGGCATTGCGACCGTGGTTTTCTGGACAACTTGTGCGTTGCGAATGCGGGTCAGCATATCGGCGATAGGATCGCTCATACTCATTGCTTATTCTCCTATTACCAGCTGGCTTTGGTGATACCCGGGATTTCGCCTTTCATGGCGAATTCACGGACTTTGGTGCGGGCCAGACCGAATTTACGGAAAGTGCCACGTGGACGGCCGGTGATGGCGCAGCGGTTACGCTGGCGGGTCGGGGCCGAGTTGCGCGGCAGCGCCTGCAGCTTCAGACGTGCTTCGTAACGCTCTTCTTCCGACTTCGACTGGTCGTTGATGATCGCTTTCAGAGCTGCACGCTTTGCGGCGAATTTCTCCACCAGGTCTGCACGCTTCTGTTCGCGGTTAATCAGTGCAAGTTTTGCCATGCTCTTAGTTCCTGAACGGGAATTTGAAGGCGGCGAGCAGCGCTTTGGCTTCTTCGTCGGTCTTAGCGGTCGTGGTGATCGAGATGTTCATGCCACGCAGCGCATCGATCTTGTCGTAATCGATTTCCGGGAAGATGATTTGCTCTTTGACGCCGATGTTGTAGTTGCCGCGGCCATCGAAGGATTTGCCGCTGACACCACGGAAGTCACGCACGCGCGGCAGGGCCACGGTGATGAAACGGTCCAGGAATTCGTACATGCGGGCGCCGCGCAGGGTCACCATCGTACCGATCGGGTAGCCTTCGCGGATCTTGAAACCTGCGATTGCCTTACGCGCTTTGGTGACGACCGGCTTCTGGCCAGCGATCTTGGTCAGGTCGCCGGTTGCGTGCTCGATGATCTTCTTGTCAGCGACAGCTTCCGACAGGCCCATGTTCAGGGTGATCTTGGTCAGGCGCGGCACTTCCATCACCGACTTGTAACCGAATTTCTCGGTCAGCTCGGCGACGACTTTTTCTTTGTAAATTGCTTGGAGACGGGCCATTGTTCTTACCCCTTCACTACTTCGCCGTTCGACTTGAAGACGCGGACTTTCTTGCCATCCACATCTTTGAAGCCAACGCGATCCGCCTTGCCGGTCGCTGCGTTGAACAGCGCGACGTTCGAGACGTGAATCGGCATAGTCTTGTCGACGATACCACCAGTGTTACCGGTCATCGGGTTCGGCTTGGTCGCTTTCTTGGCGACGTTGACACCTTCAACGATGACGTGCTCAGCGTCTACACGCTTCTGAACGACGCCACGCTTGCCCTTGTCTTTCCCGGCCAGAACGATGACTTCGTCGTTTTTACGAATCTTATCCATGTCGACTCCTTACAGAACTTCAGGTGCCAGCGACACGATCTTCATGAACTTCTCGGTACGCAGTTCGCGCGTGACCGGTCCGAAGATACGGGTGCCGATCGGCTCCAGCTTGGCGTTCAGCAGGACAGCGGCATTGCCATCGAACTTGACCAGGGAACCGTCCTGGCGGCGCACACCTTTAGCGGTACGCACAACCACGGCGTTGTAAATTTCGCCCTTCTTGACGCGACCACGCGGCGCAGCCACCTTGACGGTGACCTTGATGATGTCGCCAATGCTCGCATAACGGCGTTTCGAGCCGCCCAACACCTTGATGCACAGAACTTCCTTGGCACCGGTATTGTCGGCCACTTCGAGCCGGCTTTCGGTTTGAATCATAGTATTTTCTTTCCCAACTTAAGCCGTAGAAAACCCCACGGAAAACCGTGGGCCTGCGGTCAGTCTTGGTCCCGTCGGCACGCCCCTGCTGGAGCATGACGTTTGGGTGATTGGACTTTCCAATAACTTTCGCTACACAGGCCGCCGACATCGCGGGGACATACTGCGGCAACACATGAACGAAGCCCGCTAGTATCCCAGATACCAGCGGGCCACGCAAGACAAATTTTTAAGGCTTAGATGACTTGTGCTTGTTGCACAACACGAGTCACGGTCCAGGCCTTCGTCTTCGAGATCGGGCGACCTTCCGTGATCTCGACCGTGTCGCCGGTCTTGACCTGGTTGGTCTCGTCGTGCGCGTGGTACTTGTTCGAGCGCACGATGATCTTGCCATACAGCGGGTGCTTCACGTGACGCTCGATCAGGACGGTCACCGTCTTGTCCATTTTGTCGGACACGACCTTGCCGACCAGCGTACGCTTCAGCGCCGTTTTAGTGGTGTCGTTCATTTGGCTTCCTTCGAGTTCATCACAGTCTTCACACGCGCGATATCGCGACGTACTTTCTTGAGCTGCGCGGTGTTCGCCAGCTGCTGGGTAGCCAGCTGCATGCGCAGGCCGAACTGGGCCTTCAGCAGCTCATTCAGCTCCTTCTGCAGGGCGTCCTGGTCTTTGCCGCGGAGTTCCGATGCTTTCATATTCAACTCCTGTTATTGGCCGACTTGGCGCACCACGAAGGTGGTTGCCAGCGGCAGTTTGGCAGCGGCCAGGCGGAACGCTTCGCGCGCCAGTTCTTCTGCGACGCCGTCCATCTCGTACAGGACTTTGCCTGGCTGGATTTCAGCGACGTAGTACTCCGGGTTACCCTTACCGTTACCCATACGGACTTCAGCCGGCTTGTTCGAAATCGGCTTGTCCGGGAAGATACGGATCCAGATACGGCCGCCACGCTTGATGTGACGGGTCATCGCACGACGTGCCGCTTCGATCTGGCGTGCGGTGATACGGCCGCGGGCAACTGCCTTCAGACCGAATTCGCCGAACGAGACCGCGGTGCCGCGGGTGTGCGAAATGCCGGTGTTACGGCCTTTCTGCTCTTTACGATACTTCCTGCGCGATGGTTGCAGCATTCTTATTCTCCTGCTTTCTCAGCTGGCGCAGCAGCCGGGGTCGCTGCCTTGACGGCAGGACGCGCACGGACGCTAGGCGCAGCGGAGGTTGGGCGGCCGCCGCCAGCCGGGCGCGGGCCGCGCGACGGCTTGCCGTCGTCGCGACGCGGGCCGCGTGGCTTCTTCTCATCCGGCGGGGTGTCGATGACTGGGGCTTCGCCGGTGACCGAACGGTCGCCTTTGTAGACCCAGACCTTGACGCCGATGATGCCGTAGGTGGTCGAGGCTTCGCTGGTGCCGTAGTCGATATCGGCGCGCAGGGTGTGCAGAGGCACACGGCCTTCGCGGTACCATTCGGTACGTGCGATTTCGATGCCGTTCAGACGGCCCGACGACATGATCTTGATGCCGACAGCGCCCAGGCGCATTGCGTTCTGCATCGCGCGCTTCATGGCGCGACGGAACATGATGCGCTTTTCGAGCTGCTGCGAGATCGAATCGGCGATCAGCTGCGAATCGATTTCCGGCTTGCGGATCTCTTCGATATTGACGTGCACAGGCACGCCCATAATCTTCGCCAGCGAAGTCTTCAGGACTTCGATGTCTTCGCCTTTCTTGCCGATCACGACGCCCGGACGCGACGAGTAGATCGTGAAGCGTGCGTTCTTGGCAGGACGCTCGATGACGATACGGCCGACCGAAGCGTTCTTCAGCTTCTTTTTCAGGAAAGCGCGCGCTTCCAGGTCTTCCTTCAGCATCGCGGCGAAGTTGCCGTTGCCAGCGTACCAGCGCGATGCCCAGTTACGGGTGACCGCCAGGCGGAAGCCGGTTGGGTGGATTTTCTGACCCATCGTATGACCCCTTAGTTACCGACAGTCACGTAGATGTGACAGGATTGTTTCGAAATGCGATCGCCGCGGCCCTTCGCACGTGCGGTGAAGCGCTTCAGGATCGGGCCCTTTTCGACGTAGATCTGGGTGACCTTCAGCTCGTCGATGTCCGCGCCATCGTTGTGCTCGGCGTTGGCGATTGCCGACTCGAGCACCTTCTTGATGATGGTCGCGCCCTTCTTCGGGCTGAACTGCAGAATGTTGAGTGCTGCGTCAACTTTCTTGCCACGGATCAGGTCAGCAACCAGGCGGCCCTTCTGTTCCGACAGGCGCACGCCTTTGAGGATAGCTTTAGTTTCCATTATTTTTTCGCCTTCTTGTCAGCGGCGTGGCCCTTGAACGTACGGGTCAGCGCGAATTCGCCGAGCTTGTGGCCGACCATGTTCTCCGAGACGTACACCGGCACGTGCAGCTTGCCGTTGTGGACAGCGATCGTCAGACCGATGAAGTCAGGAGAGATCGTCGAGCGGCGCGACCAGGTTTTGACTGGCTTCTTGTCTTTGGTCGCTTGCGCGGCTTCGACTTTTTTCACCAGGTGGGCGTCAATGAACGGCCCTTTTTTCAATGAACGAGTCATGTTTTATCCCTTATTTCTTGCCGCGGCGCGAGACGATCATCGACGAAGTGCGCTTGTTCGAACGCGTCTTCTTGCCCTTGGTCTGCTGGCCCCATGGGGACACCGGATGGCGACCTGCTGCCGTACGGCCTTCACCACCACCGTGCGGGTGGTCGATCGGGTTCATGACGACACCACGGACGGTCGGACGCACACCGCGCCAACGCATCGCACCGGCTTTACCGATCTTGCGCAGGCTGTGCTCGGCATTGCCGACTTCACCCACGGTGGCGCGGCACTCGATGTGCACGCGGCGCACTTCGCCCGAACGCAGGCGAACCTGGGCGTAGGTGCCTTCACGGGCCATCAGGACCACAGCGGCGCCGGCGGTGCGGGCCATCTGTGCGCCTTTACCCGGCAGCATTTCGACGCAGTTCATCACGGTACCAACCGGGATGTTGCGGATCGGCAGGCAGTTACCGGCCTTGATCGGCGCTTCCGAGCCGTTCATGACGGTGTCGCCCACAGCCATGCCTTTGGTGGCGATGATGTACGCACGGTGACCGTCGGCGTAGCACAGCAGAGCGATGTGCGCGGTACGGTTCGGGTCGTATTCGATACGCTCGACCTTGGCAGGAATGCCGTCCTTGTTGCGCTTGAAGTCAACCAGGCGGTAGTGCTGCTTGTGGCCACCGCCGATGTGGCGGGTGGTGATGTGACCGTTGTTGTTACGGCCGGCGGTCTTCGATTTCTTTTCAACCAGGGCTGCGAACGGACGGCCTTTGTACAGGCCTTCGGTCACAACTTTCACCATGCCGCGACGGCCTGGGGAGGTTGGCTTCATCTTAACGAGTGCCATTATTTAGCCTCCTCGACAAAATTGATTTCCTGGCCTGGCTTCAGGCACACGAAAGCGCGCTTGGTGTGGTTGCGGCGACCGTTGAAACGGCCCGAGCGCTTCTGCTTGCCTTCGCGGTTCACGGTTTGCACCGATTCCACTTCGACCTTGAACAGCAGCTCGACGGCAGCCTTGATTTCTGGCTTGGTCGCGTCCGGCAGAACCTTGAACACGATCTGCTCGTTCTTTTCCGCGACGAAGGTCGCTTTTTCGGAAATGATCGGAGCCAGCAGCACCTTCATCAGGCGCTCTTCGCTAAATTTGATTGCGGCGCTCATGCGTACATCTCCTCGATCTTGGCCAGAGCAGCTTTGGTGACCAGGACTTTCTTGTAGAACACCAGCGACATCGGGTCAGCCGCCTTCGGCTCGACGACCAGCACGTTCGGCAGGTTGCGCGAGGCGAGCAGCAGGTTTTCGTCGATGGTGTCGGTGATCACGAGGACCGATTCCAGGCCCATGCCCTGCAGCTTTTGCGACAGCAGCTTGGTTTTCGGAGCTTCGATCGACAGGTTCTCAACCACGTTCAGGCGGCCTTCGCGGGCCAGCTGCGAGAAGATCGAGCAGATACCTGCACGGAACATCTTCTTGTTGACCTTGTGCGAGAAGTTCTCGTCCGGGGTGTTCGGGAAGATACGACCACCGCCGCGCCACAGAGGCGACGACGACATACCAGCACGAGCGCGGCCGGTGCCCTTTTGGCGCCATGGCTTCTTCGTGGTGTGGCTGACTTCTTCGCGGTCTTTCTGCTTGCGGTTGCCGCTACGTGCGTTGGCGGCGTAAGCGACCACGATCTGGTGAATCAGGGCTTCGTTGTATTCACGGCCGAACACGGTGTCGGCAGCTGCAACGCCTGCGCCAGCTTGACCTTGCTCATTCAGGAGCTGAAGTTCCATATTTAAGCTCCTTTCTTGGCTTTGGTTTTGATCGCCGGCTTGACAACCACTTGGCCATTCTTGGCGCCAGGAACGGCACCTTTGACCATCAGCAGTTGACGCTCAGCGTCGATGCGGGCGATTTCCAGGTTCTGGGTGGTGACGGTAACGTCGCCCATGTGACCGGTCATGCGCTTGCCTGGGAACACGCGGCCCGGATCCTGCGCCATACCGATGGAGCCAGGAACGTTGTGCGAACGCGAGTTACCGTGGGTCTGGCGACCCGAGGCGAAGTTGTGACGCTTGATGGTACCGGCGTAGCCCTTACCGATCGAGGTGCCTTGCACGTCGATTTTCTGGCCCACTTCGAACATCGAAGCGTTGATGGTGTCGCCGGCTTTGAGTTCGGCGGCTTTGGTGGAATCGATGCGGAATTCCTTCAGCATCGTACCGGCTTCGACGCCAGCTTTGGCGTAGTGACCGGCGGCGGCCTTGTTCACGCGGGAAGCGCGACGCTGACCGAAGACGACCTGAACAGCGGTATAACCGTCAGTTTCAGGAGTTTTGACTTGCGCAACACGGTTGTTCGACACGTCCAGGACGGTGACAGGGATCGAATCGCCGTCATCCGTAAAGATACGCATCATGCCAACCTTGCGACCGAGAAGGCCCAGGCTCATTTTTTCTCCATTCCCACCTACGATTGGGCGGGGGTAGTTGAACTACTAAAAAATATGGGTCAAAAAAGATAGACCCATACCGAAGCCGGCTAGTATAGCGTGCAAACGACAACGGCGCAACAGAAGAATCAGGCGAGTAGCCGGGTCTGTTGCGTTTTTCGCATAGTGGAGAGAGCGAGGAATCCGGACCTTGCTGGCCCGGCACAGAAGAGACACACCGCTGCGTCTTTTCTCTGCAAGTTTCGAGAACTTGCGATATGGAAGTCTGGTGGGCGGTGCAGGATTCGAACCTGCGACCCCTTGGATGTCGACCAAGTATTCTAACCAGCTGAACTAACCGCCCGGGGAGCCGCATTATACGAAGCTTGCTTGAAGTTTTGCAATAGCTTTTTTCATGCTGCGGCAATTTTTCGACATCCGCCCTTCCGCCTCCACCGCACGGCGCAATCGTGACGCGGGTTGTCGATGCCGATTTACAATGCTATTGTACAAATGCACTTAGAGGCGGACACCCGGCCGGCCCGTTCGCATGCGGCCTGGCCGGCGCTGGGCCGGCTCCCCGTCTTTCCCCTTTCGCCTGGCGGCCGGGCGCTCCCACCCTCGCCTGCAATGCGCCACTGACCTGAAGAGAGCATCATGAACCACATCATCCTCGGCAATCCCGTGACCGACTGGCTGATCGCCTTGCTTGCCGCCGTCGCCGTGGCGGCGGGCCTGGACGCCGTCAAGTCCATCCTGGTGCGCCGCATCCGCAGCCGGACCGCCGAACGGGCCTCGCGCCCGCGCGGCGTGCTGGTGGCGGCGCTGTCCTCGACCCGGTTGTTGGTGCTGGCCATCCTCGGCCTGTACGCCGGCGCCAGCCTGCTGACGCTGCCGGACAAGGCCCAGCTCTTCATCAGCCGCGCCGCCATCGCCGCCATCCTGGTCCAATGCGCGATCTGGGGCGACCATGGCCTGCGCAGCTGGCTGGCCTCCACCCGCGCCCAGCAGGCGGACGATCCGGGCCGCGCCACCTCGTCCGCCGCGATCGGCTTCCTGCTGCGCGTGTTGCTGTGGGCGGTGGTGGTGCTGATGATCCTCGATAACCTCGGGGTCGACATCACGACCCTGGTGGCGAGCCTGGGGATCGGCGGCATCGCGGTGGCGCTGGCGATGCAAAGCATCCTGGGCGATTTGTTCGCATCGCTGTCGATCGTGCTCGACAAGCCCTTCGTGACCGGCGACTTCATCATCGTCGACAACGCCATGGGCACGGTGGAGCACGTGGGCCTGAAGACCACGCGCGTGCGCAGCCTGGGCGGCGAGCAGATCGTGTTCTCGAACGCCGCCCTGCTCAAGAGCCGCATCCACAACCTGCGCCGGATGGAAGCGCGGCGCGTGGTGTTCGGGCTGGAGGTGAGCCACGAGACGCCCGAGCCTACCCTGCGCGCCCTGCCCGGCCTGATCGAAGCCATTGTCGCGGGGCAGCCGCAGGTACGCTTCGACCGCGCCCACTTCAAGGGCATGGCGGCGCCGGCATTCAGTTATGAGGTGGTGTACTTCGTCGATACCGCCGACTACCGGGTGTTCATGGATGTGCAGCAGGAGATTTACTTGCGCATCGTGGCGATGCTGGCCGAGCAGGGAGTCAGGCTGGCGCTGCCGGCGCAGACGGTGCACCTGGCGCGCGTGCCGGCCGCGCCGCAGGCGGCCGTGCCGCAGCCCCTGCCGCACCTGGAGAAAGCCGCGGCCTGAGCGGCCGGACACCGCGCTCCATCGGCCTGGGCCCGCCTTGCCTGCCCAGGCCATTCGGCCAACCGGCCGCCGGCTTGCGCCGGTGCGCCGGTCTTCGTGCGCCTCAGGCCAGCGCTTCCTTGGCCGCTTCTTCCGGCGTCAACCCGTCGTAGAACTGGTCGGTAAACCATTCGACCTGCTCTTCGATATGCTCCTGCGCCTGCTGCACGGTGGCGCCGCCGGCAACCAGGAACTTCTCGACTTCGATGCACCAGTGGATGAATGCCAGGGTTTCCTCGTCAAGTTCTTCTTTCTTCGCCATGTCGTTTCCTTTCCTTGTTGCGCCTGGCGAATCGGTCGATCAGCCTTGTTGCCAATTCTATCGTAGCGGGCCTGGGCGGGCGCCGTCGCCCGCGCGCCACGCATTGGCCCGGCGCGCACGATAGCTCGTTTCTGAATGGCAATTTTAATATGGTCTTGAGTTAGAATGGTGCGGCCGATACTGGCCCGCTTCCAGATTTGCCGCGTAGTCGGCTTCAACTGCCGAAAGTTCCTGTGCCGTCTTCACACCTGTCACCACTTCGCCTGACCATCGATCGCCGGCGCGCCGAGTTTGCGGATCCAGAGTTCGAAGACCGCTTCGTCCGCCACTTCCTGCCGGAACGGAATGCCCAGCTGAAGGCCAGCCTGCTGTTTTCGGCGTTCTTCTATATCGTCTTCGGCGTCACCGACCTCACCACCCTGGGCCTGACGGCCACCGCATGGGTCATGGTCGCGCTGCGCGTGGTCGTCGGCATCGGCGCGCTGGCCGGTTATATCGCCGTTACCCGCAATCCGGACTCGGTGCGCGTCTCGATCCGGACCACCTGCGCTGTCCTGGTGCTGGGCCTGGCCGTCTTCCCCGTGCTGTGCTGGTACCAGCCCAGTGCGATGGCCTGGAACCTCATGTCGTTCGCGCTGATCCTGATGGCGGTCTACGTCAACTTCCCGAACCGCTTCATGTATGCGGTGGCGATCGGCGTGGGCGCCAGCGTGGAATTCGCGGCGATGCTGGTGATCCAGGACCTGCTGCTGCCGGAAGACCTGCTGGCGCTGGTGCTGATGCTCATCCTCGGCAATGCCCTCGGCTATATCGCGGCCAGCCGTTTCAACCTGGCCCAGCGCGAGCAATTCCGTTCCTCCATGCTGTTGCAGCAGCTGGCCGACCGCGACCCCCTGACCGGCTGCTACAACCGCCGCGTCCTGCAAAGCGGCCTGCTGGACGCCGAGCTGGCGCGTTCGCGCCGCTATGGCACCGCCCTGTCGGTGATCATGTGCGACATCGACCATTTCAAGCGCATCAACGACAGCTACGGCCATGCGGCCGGCGACCAGGTGCTGAGCGGGTTTGCCGGCCTGCTGCAGTCGATGGCGCGCGAGACGGACGACAGCGTCATCCGCTACGGCGGCGAGGAATTCCTGGTGGTGCTGCCGCAGGCCGAGCTGGCCGAAGCGCAATCGCTGGCCGAACGCATCCGCCACGCCTTCGCCAACACGCCCACGCCGATCGGCGGCGGCGCTTACGTATCGGCCACCGCAAGCTTCGGCATCGCCTGCGTGCCCACGCTGCATGACACCATGCCGGACAAGTTCGACGCCCTGATCGAAACCGCCGATATTCAACTGTATGCGGTCAAGCGCGAGGGGCGCAATGGCGTGCGCGGGGCCGTGGTGGGGGCCTCGGTCGAGGTGGAGCAAGCAGGCGCCTGACGGCAAGTGTGGTGTGACTCGGACCATCAGTGCGCATGGTATGCGGCTATCGCTTGGCGATGTTATACCGGCGTCTGTTCTCGACCCAAAGCGGACGGTCGCTCAACAAATTTGTACAGCCTGCACGCGCTTCCAAATCGAGTCAGGCATTGCAGACTGCCACACGCCTCCAAGTACTCTGGCGAAACGAGTATTCGACCGAGCACATCGCTCGATCCGATCGATGAAGGCCGGGCCGTGTAGGTCTAACAAATCTTCTAGAGGCCCCGCAGCCAAGGTGCCTAAATACCGCTCCATTCTTGGCTGATCAATGGCCTCGATAATTGCGTTCCAAGCCAATTCAGGGTCGTGCTCAACGACCCAGTTGAACTCAAACCAACCAGTAAGGTCATCGCTCTTCGTTTCATCTCGGTCCTCAGAGGAGACCCATTCGGCCCACCGATGCCACTCGTCAAGTAGTTCTTTCAATGGCAGTGGTCCACTCATCGCAAGCCTTTCAAAAACCAGTTAGACAATACGCAGCGGCTCGACTGACCGCTTGTGGCCGAAGGCGGCCGTTGAGCTCAGCATAGCAGGTCGCCAAGTGTGAAAGATCGCAGACTTTCACGAAGGACCGGATCCGACCCTTAGCTGACGTCTATGCTCCTTAACGGATGTCAGTCCCCGCTCGTTAGGATCGGCTTGCTTGACTGCGAAATTAGACTCGGTAAGAAACGAGCGACACTCTTCTGCTATCTCCTTGGAACTAGCGTCTCGTATCGTGTAATGCGCCCATTTCCTCATGTCAGGATATCTTGTCCCAGATTGCGCTTGCTTGACCCGGTCAATATGTTCAGAGAACAAGAAATCCTTCTTCGCCTGATACCTCAATGCTGAATCTGGATCTGCCCTTGCGCAGGCTAGTGCAAGCTCTTCTACATACGCCACTGATGCCTCTACAGGCCAAGGGCTAGCTTCCGCAACTGTGCTAAACCCC
>NZ_JBAMDH010000022.1:0-100954 GCF_036961685.1 Massilia sp. DD77 | reverse complement strand
CTTGAAGCCGTAGCGCTGGAAGAACTCGCGCAGGGCTTCGGCGTCTTCCGGACGGCCGACCAGGGTTTCCTCGAACGAGACCACGTGGGCCGCCAGGTCGCAATCGGTCTTCACGGTGATCAGCTCGCGGCCGCGCGGCAGCCATTCGAGGGCCGCGCGCAGGTTCTCGCCGACCGCGCCGGTGATGCTGTGGGCATTCTCGACCACGCCGTCGAGCGAGCCGTGCAGGGTCAGCCACTTGAGCGCGGTCTTGGGGCCGCATTTATTCACGCCCGGGACGTTGTCGACGGTGTCGCCGATCAGGGTCAGGTAGTCGACGATGCGGTTCGGCGGCACGCCGAACTTGGCGACCACGCCGGCTTCGTCGAGCCTGTCGTTGGTCATGGTATTGATCAGCATGACCTTGTCGTTGACCAGCTGGGCCAGGTCCTTGTCGCCGGTCGAGATCACGGTGTTCATGCCGCGCGCGTAAGCCTGCACCGCCAGGGTGCCGATCACGTCGTCGGCCTCCACGCCCTCGACCATCAGGATCGGCCAGCCCATGTGGCGCACCACTTCGTGGATCGGCTCGATCTGCTTGCCCAGGTCCTCAGGCATCGAGGCGCGCGTCGCCTTGTACTCCGGATACACGTCGTCGCGGAAGGTCTTGCCCTTGGCGTCGAACACGCAGGCGATATAGGCCGCCGGGAAATCGCTGCGCAGGCGGCGCAGCATGTTGACCATGCCGTGCATGGCGCCGGTCGGGAAACCGTCCGGGCTGCGCAGGTCGGGCAGTGCGTGGTAGGCGCGGTAGAGATAACTGGAACCGTCAACGAGCAGCAGGGTATTGTCCATAGGGCGAAAATCTGGTGGGGCGAGTGGGTAGGGCGAAAGGCGCCTGGGCGCGCGCCGGGTGTCCGGCATTATCGCAGAATCGGGTTGGAGAAAGCACAAGTTCCCTGCAGGGAAGGCCTCCTTTATTGCTCCATATATAGGGGCGCCAGCACACTTTTCACAGAGAAGCGACGCTGTTTGTTAAAATGGACTAAACGACACAAGGTGACCATCATGCTGCGCACATCTTCCCGCTCCGCCCTACTGACACTGTGCCTGCTCGCCTCCGGCTTCGCCGCCGCCCAGCAACAGCAGTCCCGGCAGCCACCGAGCCAGGAACCGCCAAAGCTCGACCGTATCGAACCGGGCAGCGACGTGCCGGCCACCATCATTCCGCCGAAAGAGCGTACCCGCATCACCGAGAAGAAGCAGGGCGGACAGGTCACCGAAGTCGAAGTGCAAAGCGGCCCCAGCCGCTACACCATGAAACCCAACGTTCCAGCTGGAAACGCCCAACCAGGCGATGCCCAGAGCAGTGCAATCCGTGCCCCACAATGGCAGGTGATGGAGTTCGATTTTGGCAATCCCAAGAAGCAGGGTGCGACCGAGCAGCCGGTAGCCCCGGCCCCGGCCAAGCCCGGCGTGCCGGCGCGCGCCGAGGCGCCGCCCCCGCCGCCTCTCGAACAGGCTCCGAAAAAATAAGACTTCCGGCCGCGGCGCGGCCGGCGACATCACTCACCTGACTCTTTGCTAGCACATGGCAGTTTTCACCGCGGTCTCGCTGGATGACCTCACCCAGTGGATCAAGCAATTCCCCCTCGGCCAGGCGATCCGGCTCGAAGGCATCTCCTCCGGCATCGACAACAGCAACTTCTTCCTGACGACCGAGCGGGGGGCGCAGCTGGGTCATTATGTGCTGACGATCTTCGAGAACCTTCGTTTCGAGCAGCTTCCCTTCTACGTGCAGTTGATGCGCCACCTGGCTGAACGCGGCATTCCGGTGCCGGCGCCGGTTCCGAACGCGGACGGCGAGCTGGTGGTGGCCCTGCACGGCAAGCCCGCCATCATCGTCAGCCGCCTGAGCGGCGCCTCGCAGATGGACCCGCAGCCGGCGCATTGCGCCGAAGTGGGCCGGATGCTGGCGCGCATGCACCTGGCCGCGCAAGACTTCGCGCTGCAGCAACCCAACCTGCGCGGCCTGGACTGGGTGACAGCCACCGCGCCCGAGGTCCTGCCTTACTTGAGCGACGCCGAGGCCGCGCTGCTGCGCGACGAAGTCGCGTTCCAGACCGGGTTTGCCGGTGGGGCCACCTACGGGCGCCTGGCGCGCGGGCCGGTGCATGCCGACCTGTTCCGCAACAACGTCATGTTCGAGGGCGAGCGCCTGACCGGTTGCTTCGACTTCTATTTTGCCGGCTGCGACACTTGGCTGTTCGACGTGGCCGTCACCGTCAACGACTGGTGCATCGACCTGGCGACTGGCAAGCTGGACGAAGCGCGCGTGCGCGCTTTGCTGGACGCCTACCATGCCGTGCGGCCCTTCACGCCGGACGAACAGGCCGCCTGGCAGCCGATGCTGCGCTCCGGCGCCTTGCGGTTCTGGCTGTCGCGCCTGTACGATCTGCATTTACCCCGTGCGGCGGAGCTGCTCACGCCGCACGACCCGACCCATTTTGAACGCATCCTGCGCGAGCGCATCGCCTGCCCCGCGCCCGAACTGCCTACATGAACTCTTTGCCCGCACTTACCGGCTGGATCTGGCTCAAGCGAGGCGCCAGCCTGTTCCGTCAACAACCCGCCGCCCTGACCACGCTGCTGTTCGCGAATATCCTGATCAGCATCGGCATCAGCGCCGTGCCCCTGCTCGGGCCGATGATCGCGGTGGTCCTGATTCCCTCGTTCTCGATGGCCTTCATGCAGGCCTGCCTGATGATCGAGAACGGACAGCGGGTCACGCCGGCGGTACTGCTGACGGGCTTCCGCAAGCCGGCCTTCGCGGAACTGTGCAAGGTGGGGCTGGTCTACCTGGGCGTGTCGCTGCTGCTGGCCCTGGTCACCCGCTTCGCGGTCGATCCGGGCTTCTGGGAAAACGTGGCGCGCCAGGGGCGCGAAGGCGGCCAGCCGGAAGTCGCGGCCTCCGACATCATGGCGATGTTCGCGATCTTCGGCCTCGACGTGGCGGCCCTGATGGCCCTGTGCTTCGCGGCGCCGCTGGCCTACTGGCAGAAGATGCCCCCATTCAAGGCGACCTTCTACAGCTTCTTCGCCGTGCTGCGCAGCGCGCGCGTGTTCATCGTGCTGCTGCTGGCATGGTTCGCGATCTTCTTCGCGATCACCATGGTGCTGACCATGATCCTGGGCGGGACCAATATCACCCGCGTGCTGATCATGTGGCTGATCTTCCTGTTCATCCTGCTGCTGCAGTGCGCGATGTATGCGGGGTACCGGGAGATTTTCGGGAAGCCGCAGAATGAGGCGGTGAAGGTGGATTTGAGCAAGTGATTGATTGACGGCGCTAGCTCCTGCTAGCGCTATACGTCAGTCCCGCGCCCTCAAAACGTCATCCCCGCGAAGGCGGGGACCCAAGTCCGTCGCACAGCCACTTACATCAAACGTAGGTGGTGCGCAAGCAAACTTGGGTCCCCGCCTTCGCGGGGATGACGATTTTCAGCTAGGTGAAATTATCCCGGACAGCAGTGCGCCTTCGCGGGGAGTCATAGGCGCCAGTGGCGCGTATGACGGTTTTTAGGCCGCAGCCGAAGGTCAGCGTCCGAGCCGCTCCAGCTTCGCCACCGACAAATCCAGCACCTTCATCCCCGCCGCGCCGAAGTTGATCTGCGCGCGCGCCGCGCCCGCACCACCCTCGATGTTCACGATCACGCCCTCGCCGAACTTGGCGTGCGCCACCGCTTCGCCCACGCGCCAGCCGCTGCCGCCGCCCGACTTCTGGGTGATCTTCTGCGCGATCCGGTTGTCGGTCCCATTGCGGAACTCCGCGTCGTCCCAGGCCGTGGTCGACTTGCGGCCGGCGAACCAGTTGGTCTGCACGCGCGGCGACAACCACTTGAGCGAGTCTTCCGGCAGCTCTTCCAGGAAGCGCGACTTCATGTTGAAGCGGGTCTGGCCGTGCAGCATGCGCTGCTGGGTAAAGCTGATGTACAGGCGGCGGCGCGCGCGCGTGATCGCCACGTACATCAGGCGCCGTTCCTCGTCCAGGCCGTCGGTCTCGCGGGCGCTGCTCTCGTGCGGGAACAGGCCTTCTTCCAGGCCGGTGATGAACACGGCGTCGAATTCCAGGCCCTTGGCCGAGTGCACCGTCATCAGCTGCAGCGCGTCCTGGCCGGCCTGGGCCTGGGCGTCGCCCGCCTCCAGCGAGGCGTGGGTCAGGAAGGCCGACAGCGGCGACATCACGGTGGGCAGCGGCGCACCGCCGTCCAGCACCTCGATGCCGTCCTGGTCGAGCAGGGCTTCGCCGGCTTGCGCCTGGGCCGGCGGGCCGAGGTGGGCCGGGGCCTGGGCGCCGAAACCTTCTTCCTGCACGAACTGGGTGGCCGCGTTGACCATCTGCTCCAGGTTCTCGATGCGGTCGGCGCCTTCTTTCTCGTTCTGGTAGTGCTGCAGCAGGCCGCTGCGCTCGAGCACCACACGCACCAGTTCCGGCAGCGCCAGTTGCTGGGTCTCGAAGCGCGCCGACTCCACCAGCTTGACGAAGTTGCCGAGCGAGGTGCCGGCCTTGCCGGTCATGTAGGGGACCGCCGCGTACAGCGAGATACCGTAGGTGTCGGCCGCCATCTGCAGCTGCTCGATCGAGCGCACCCCGATGCCGCGCGTGGGGAAGTTCACCACCCGCAGGAAGGCCGAGTCGTTGTGCGGATTGTCCATCAGCTGCAGGTAGGCGATGGCGTGCTTGACCTCGGCGCGCTGGAAGTAGCGCAGGCCGCCGTACACGGTGTAGGGCAGGCCGGCCGCGAACAGCGCGTGCTCGATCACGCGGCTTTGCGCGTTGGAGCGGTACAGGATGGCGATCTCGCTGCGCGACATCCCGGCCGACATCAGGCTCTTGGCTTCCTCGATGATCCACTGCGCTTCTTCGAGGTCGGACGAGGCTTCGTAGACGCGCACCTGCTCGCCCTGGCCCGCATCGGTGCGCAGGTTCTTGCCGAGGCGCTTGGCGTTGTTGGCGATCAGGTAGTTGGCGCTGTCCAGGATATGGCCGTGCGAGCGGTAGTTCTGCTCCAGCTTGATCAGGTTCTGGACCTGGAAATCGCGCTCGAAGGCGGTCATGTTGCCGACGTTGGCGCCGCGGAAGGCATAGATGCTCTGGTCGTCGTCGCCCACGGCGAACAGCGCGCCGCCGCCGCTCTCGCCCTGCCCCGCCAGCAGCTTGAGCAGGTTGTATTGCAGGTCGTTGGTATCCTGAAACTCGTCCACCAGGATGTGGCGGAAGCGCATCTGGTAGTGGTGGCGCAGCGGTGCGTTACGCGCCAGCAGCTCGTAGGAACGCAGCAGCAGCTCGGCGAAGTCGACCACGCCCTCGCGCTGGCATTGCTGGTCGTAGAGCTCGTACAGCTCGACCATGCGGCGCTCGATCGGGTCGTAGGCTTCCATCTGGCCGGCGCGCAGGCCCTGTTCCTTCGCGTTGTTGATGAAGTACATCAGGTTCTTGGCCGGATATTTCTCGTCGTCGACGTTGTGGGCCTTGAGCATGCGCTTGATGAGCGACAGCTGGTCTTGCGAGTCGAGGATCTGGAAGGTCTGGGGCAGCGCCGCATCGCGGTAGTGGGTGCGCAGCAGGCGGTTGCACAGGCCGTGGAAGGTGCCGATCCACATGCCGCGCGTATTGACGGGCAACATGGCGGACAGGCGGGTCAGCATCTCCTTGGCGGCCTTGTTCGTGAACGTGACCGCCATGATGCCGGCCGGCGATACCTGGCCGGTCTGGACCAGCCAGGCAATGCGGGTGGTCAGCACGCGCGTCTTGCCGGAGCCGGCGCCGGCGAGGATCAGCGCACTCTGCGATGGCAGGGTGACGGCAGCGAGTTGTTCGGGATTGAGGTTATGGAGGAGATTCTGCATCCGGCCATTATACCGCCGGGCACCTCCGCCGCCCGCCGCCGGCGCGCGGAAAATCGCCGCCTAATGGGACATCAAGGAGCGATTTCCTCGACGATCATTGCCACATCGACACCGCCCGAAGTGCGCGTCGCGATGCCCCATCCTTGCACCGTCCGGCCGGAAACGCGATTCCCGGCGCATCGACGCTAGGCTTGCCCGGCCGAGCGCGTGGCCGGATATTCCGGCAAGCCGTCGTGGAACTGCATCCAGCCGAGGCGGCTGCGCACGAAGGTGTGGTCGGCGGGCGGAACCAGCTCCGGGTCGTCGAGGGTAGCAGTGGCGATGTCGATTTCGCCGGGCCAGCGGCTGTCGTGGAAGCTCAGCGTGGTGCCGCAGGCTGAACAGAAACTGCGCTCGATGCCGGTGCTCGATGCGAAGCGCGTGGGCGTGCCGGTCCAGTGCAGGTCGGTGAACCGGACACTGAACCAGGCCAGCGCCGGCGCGCCGGATACCTTGCGGCAATCGGTGCAATGGCACAAGGTGCTGTTGAAGGGTGTGCCCCGCGCATCGTAGCGTACCGCTCCGCAATAACATCCACCCTGCAAGCCCATACGGCCTCCTTGCCCTGGAAAAACAAGCTCATCCATACGAAGGCGCCCGCCCGCAACCCCAGCCTTTCGCGCGCCGCCCGATTGTCTTTTCGCTTATTTTAGCCAGAGATTCGCGACAGATCGCGTGGCCCGTCGGAGCAAGTACCTAGTAATTTGTGAAGCCGAAGCCGGCCGACCGCATGACACAAGCACGGGCCAATTCACGAACGCATGCGGCGCCGCTTCCCTGCCCTAAAGGAGATCAGAAAATGCTGAATCGCGTGGTTACTGTCGCCGCCCTCGCAGTGGGTGGCATGATGCTGTCTAAAAAATTGAAGAACAACAAGGGCTTTGGCGCCAGCTCGTCGATCGTCGAGACGATCGAGGTGAACGTGCCTGTCCGCACCGCCTACAACCAGTGGACCCAGTTCGAGGACTTCCCGCAGTTCATGAAGAGCGTGAAGGAAATCCGCCAGCTGGACGACAAGCACCTGCACTGGCGCGCGAACGTGGCCGGCGAAGAAAAGGAATGGGATGCCGAAATCACCGAGCAGATCCCGGACCAGCGCATCGCCTGGCGCAGCGTCACCGGCGTGAAGAACGGCGGCGTGGTGACCTTCCACAAGATTTCCGACACCTGCACCCGTATCGCGCTGCAGATGGACTACGAGCCGGAAGGCGCGCTTGAATCCATCGGCGATGCGTTCGGCGCGGTGCGCATGGAGGCGCGCGCCAACCTGTCCAACTTCAAGGAACTGCTCGAGAAGCGCGGCTCGGAGACGGGGGCATGGCGTGGGAAGATCGGCCAGCACTGATTGGTTTTTTTCCTAATGAAGACGCCACCTTTGGGTGGCGTTTTTTTACGCTTGTGTGGTCTGCTTGCAAACTTGGGTTCCCGCCGGCGCGGGAATGACGGTTTTACTGTCCGAGCTACTAACCACGTCAACTTTTAGCACACTCCTTTAGCCCGTCATTCCCGCGAAGGCGGGAACCCAATTATTCGCACACCTACAGCGCCATCACTTGGCTGCCACCGGCTTCCCAATGACCTTTCCATCCCCCAGCGCCACCTGCGACTCGATCACCCAGCCCGCCCCTTTACGGGCGCTCTCCGGCCTCAGGCCAGCTTCCGGCACCGGCTTCGCCAGCCCCTTCGCCTTCGCATCGCGAATCAGCCCGCGCACGGTCTGGTCCGCCGTCTTGCTCTCGCGCTCCATGTCCTTGCCCAGCGCGCCCATGCGCTCGCCCAGGGCGTCCATCGGCCTGCCCGCTTCCTCCATCTGCTTCCCGAGCGCTTCCATCTCGGCATGGGCCTTGCGCATCTTCGGTGAGTTATGGGCCTGCTCCATGCGCTTGCCGGCCGCTTCCATGCGCTTGCCCGCCTCTTCCATGCGGCGCTCGATGCGCTCGCGCTCGTCGTCGCCGCGGGCGGCGGCAAGTTCGCGGCCCAGGGTTTCCATCTGCTCGCCCAGGGCCCGCATGCCTTCCTCGATCTCGCGCAGTTCGCGCTTGTTGGCGACCGGCTGGATGCCGCTCGAGGCCTGTTCCATCTGGCGGCCCAGGACTTCCATCTTCTTGCCGTGCTTGTCCATTTCCTTGCCGTAGACGTCCATCTGCTTGCCCAGGCGGTCCACCGGGGCCCAGGCGGCGTTGACCTTGGCCATCAGCTCGCGGTCCTGGATGTAATAGGAACGGCCGTTTTCGCGGAACCAGACGAATTCGCCATCGATTGCGCTGCGCGCCGCCTTGACGTCGTCCCAGTCGTCGCTGCTGCCGCTGATGTTGAAGCCGCCGTCCCTGGCGCGCACCACGGCATAGGGTTCGTCGCGGGCGGCCTCGCGCACCACGCGGTGTTCGCGGTGTTCACGGTGTCCGGCCTGCGTGGCGGGCGCCGACGGCGCGGCCTGGGGTGCGGCCGGCGCCGCGGCCTGGGCCGGCGCGGCCCAGGAATACAGCGCGGCGCAGGTGGCCAGGCCAAGGATGGGTAGGGCCAGTTTCCAGTTGAGCGGTTCGGCTTCCGGTCGAACCAGGCGTTTGATGCGAGACATGAGATCTCCTCCGTGTGCCCCTGGGGCAAGTTGCGGGGTGGACTGGAACAAGTCCAGTTCGGACAATGCAAGTGCCAGGCGCCGCGGTTCGCCGAGCTCGCTTGCGGCTAAATCATCTGCAATCTGTTCGCGCTCGCTGCGGATCCGCTGCGACAGCCACCACACCGCCGGGTGGTAGAACAGCAGGATCTCGATCGCGCTCTGGATCAGGTTCACCAGGTAGTCGAAGCGCCGCACGTGGGCCAGCTCGTGCGCCAGCAGCGCTTCGAGCAGCTGCGGCGGCATGCCCGTCGCCAAAGACGCCGGCACCAGCACCACCGGGCGCCACCATCCGGCCGTCACGGGGCTGTTCAGGTCGTCCACCAGCCCGAGCGTGACGCGGCGCGCGATGCCGAAGCGGCGCGCCAACTCGTCCAGCCGCGCCTGCCAGTAGGGATCATGGCGGTAATGGCCGGGCTTGCTGCGCCGGCGCACCCAGAGCAGGCCGAAGGCCATGCGCAGCGCGAGCAGCCCCGCACCGCAGGCCCAGAACAGCACCACCAGCGGCAGCCGCGCCTGCAGCGCGCTTTCCCAGCCGGCGACCTTGTCCGGATCGAGCGCCACGACAGGCAATTGCTGCGCCGAAGCGTCGGCCGCGGCCAGGGTCGCCAGCGGCAGCATGGTGGTCGTGGTGTCGGCGTCGAGGATGCGCTGCACGGTGCCGGCCAGCGGCAGCGCCGCGCACAGCAGCAGTGCCGCGCAGGCCACCGCATAGCGCGCCTGCGGCCGGGCGCGGCGCAGCAGGACCAGCACGACCGCCGCCACCCAGGCCACCAATACGCCCTGCCAGACGAAATCCAGCAAGGCCCAGGCCAGGCTGCTCGCCACCAAAGCCAGTGTCTCGCTCATTGCTTCTCCTTTACGTTGAAACTAGAATAATTTGTCTAGATTATTTTGTCTAGAACTTTTTTTCTACATTGAGCCGTGGGTAGTCGGCCTTGGAAGCACTGTAGGTTTGGAGGAATGCGGACGCCATCGCGATGCGACAGGCGGTCGAAAATGCGGAACAGGGCGAAGGGGACAGCCTGTGCGGCGGGCGCCGCGCAGGCAGGGGGAAGCTATCAGTACACAACAACGGAGCGGATCGACTCTCCCGACTTCATCAGGTCGAAGCCTTCGTTGATACGCTCGAGCGGCAGGTGGTGGGTGATCAGGTCGTCGATGTTGATCTTGTTTTCCATATACCAGTCGACGATGCGCGGCACGTCGGTACGGCCGCGCGCGCCGCCGAAGGCCGAGCCCTTCCACACCCTTCCGGTGACCAGCTGGAAGGGACGGGTCGAGATTTCCTGGCCGGCCGCCGCCACGCCGATGATGATCGACTGGCCCCAGCCCTTGTGGCAGCACTCCAGCGCCTGGCGCATGGTGTTGACGTTGCCCACGCACTCGAAGCTGTAGTCGGCGCCGCCGTCGGTCAGCTGGACGATGGTGTCGACCACATTCTCGACCTTGGTCGGATTGATGAAATGGGTCATGCCGAACTTGCGCGCCATGGCTTCGCGTTCCGGGTTCAGGTCCACGCCGATGATCTTGTCGGCGCCCACCATCTTCGCCGCCTGGATCACGTTCAGGCCGATGCCGCCCAGGCCGAACACGACCACGTTGGCGCCCGCCTCCACCTTGGCGGTGAAGATCACGGCGCCGATGCCGGTAGTCACGCCGCAGCCGATGTAGCAGATCTTGTCGAAGGGGGCGTCGGAACGCACCTTGGCCAGCGCGATCTCCGGCACCACGATGTAGTTCGAGAAGGTCGACGTGCCCATGTAGTGGTAGATCGGCTTGCCGTCCAGCGAAAAACGGGAAGTCGCGTCGGGCATCAGGCCGCGGCCCTGCGTCGAGCGGATGGCCTGGCACAGATTGGTCTTCTGCGACAGGCAGAACTTGCACTGGCGGCATTCCGGGGTGTACAGCGGAATGACGTGATCGTCCTTCCTCAGGCTGGTGACGCCCGGGCCGACGTCGACCACCACGCCCGCGCCCTCATGGCCGAGGATGGCGGGAAAGATGCCTTCCGGATCGGCGCCCGACAGGGTGTAGTAATCGGTGTGGCAGATGCCCGTGGCCTTGACTTCGACCAGCACCTCGCCCGCCCGCGGGCCGTCGAGTTCGACGTCTTCGATCGTGAGCGGATGACCCGCCTTCCATGCAATGGCTGCCTTGGTTTTCATGTTCCCTTCCCGTGACTCAAGCGTGGATACATGGCGCGACTTGTCGAACCATAAAGTTGGACATGATAACAAGCCTTGGACACGAGCGTGGATTGCGCACGCCCGCCGGGAACGCCGTATTTACTTCGCGCGCAGCCGTTCCGCGATGACGCCGTGCAGCGCATTCATGGTTTCCTCGGCCGCCAGGATCTGCTCGGCAACCTCGCCCAGCTTGCGCCGCTGCGAACGCGCCTGGTCGCGCAGTACGTCGAAGGCAAGCTGGCGGTCGATATGGAAGCGCGCCATCAGCACGCCGACGGCGATGCTGGTTTCGCGTCCGGCCGCAAGCGCCGAGCTCAGGCTGCTTTCGCTGCGCCGCAGGCGGCGGATGTCGTCGCCGCGCGCCAGCGCCGCCTCGAGGGCGGCCAGCAAGCGCGGCGCATCGACCGGCTTGACGACATAGCCGACCGCGCCCGCCTCGGCCGCCGCGCGCGCCGAGGCGGCGTCGTCGTTGGCGGACAGGAACATGAAGGGGATATCGGTTTCTTCGCGCAGCAGGCGTGCCAGGTCCAGGCCGGACATGCCGGGCATGGCGATGTCGAGCATGGCCAGGGCCACGTCGCGGCCGCGCTCCTCGATCGCGCGCAGCGCCTGTGCCGAGGTGCCGGCCTCGATCGTGTCATGGCCGGCGTGGCGCAGTACCTCGCCCAGGTATTCGCGCAACAGTGCGTCATCGTCGACGACCAGCACCAGGCGGCGCGCAGCAGCCGGGGATTCCATGCTTCCTCCTGTGGTCAAGACCGGCCCGGATGGGCTAGGGCCATTGGCAAAAAGAATAGCACGCAGCATAAAACTTGCGTTAAATCAATAGTGTGTTCTATCTGTGTCACATTTCATACACGCACGATTGAAATCTTGATTGCTTGAGTAGAACTTTTCGAAATACACTGGATTTACCACTGGTGCATACATACGTGGAGACAACAGAGCCGCAGCCACGAGCTGCGGCCATATTTTTATAAGTAGTATTAAAACGGAGAAGATTCATGGTAAGCAAAAACACTCGCGCATCGAAGTCCCTGAGCATCTGCCTGAGCGCCCTGGTCGCCGCCGGCGTGTTCGGCAACGCTCAAGCAGCAGCTCCTGATACCACCCGCGTCATCGTCGCCTTCAAACCGGGCGCGGCCGCCAAGATGAAGTCGGCCGTCGCCGCCGCCAAGGGTTCCGTCAAGCACGAAATCTTCGGCACCAACGCCATGGCCATCGAAGTGCCGGCCGTGGCGCTGAAAGGCCTGGAAAACAACCCGAACGTCGAATACATCGAAGAGGACGTGGTGCGCCGTCCTTTCGCGCTGACCAGCCCATCGACCGGCACCCCGTATGCGTCCGGCCAGCTCGTACCGTACGGCATCAAGCAAGTGCAGGCCGACCTGCTGTCGGATGCCAACACTGCCAACCGCAAGGTCTGCATCATCGACTCGGGCTACGACCGCAACCATGAAGACCTCTCCGCCAACAGCGTCACCGGCGAATACGACGCCGGCACCGGCTGGTGGTACACCGACGAAAACCACCACGGCACCCATGTGGCCGGCACCATCGCCGCCGTCAACAACAGCGGCGTGGGCGTGGTTGGCGTCAACTCGAACAAGCTGCTGAAGCTGCACATCGTCAAGGTGTTCGGCGCCGACGGCTGGGCTTACTCCTCGACCCTGGCATCGGCCGCGAACAAGTGCGGCGCAGCCGGCGCGAACGTGATCTCGATGTCGCTGGGTGGTGGCCGCTCGAGCAAGACCGAACAGCGTGCATTCGATGCGCTGTATTCGAAGGGCGTGCTGAACATCGCCGCCGCCGGCAACGACGGGAACACCGTGGTCTCCTACCCGGCCGGCTACAGCAGCGTCGTGATGGTCGGCGCGGTCGACGAGAACAAGCAGTGGGCCACGTTCTCGCAGTACAACAGCAAGGTCGAGCTGGCAGGTCCTGGCGTCGGCGTGCTGTCGACCGTCCCGATGGGCGGCGGCACCGAAGGCGTCTTGAGCGTGGGCGGCGTCAACTACACCGCGGGTTCGATGGACGGTTCGCCGGTCAAGACCGCGACCGCCGCACTGGCCGACTTCGGCATCGGCGACGCCGTCAACAGCGCCGTCTCTGGCAAGGTCTGCCTGATCCAGCGCGGCAGCGTGGACTTCGCCGTCAAGGTCAGCAACTGCGAGAAGAGCGGCGGCGTGGGCGCGATCGTGTACAACAACGTCGCAGGCGCCTTCGGCGGCACCCTGGGCACCACCGTCACCAACATCCCGTCGGTCACCGCGACCGACACCGATGGTGCGGCAATGAAGGGCCAGCTCGGCCAGAGCGCAACCGTGGGCGTGAAGGCCACCAGCTACGCCTACTACGACGGCACCTCGATGGCGACCCCGCACGTGTCCGCTGTCGCCGCCCTGGTGTGGAGCTACTTCCCGACCTGTACCGCTGCACAGATGCGCGCTTCGCTGACCAAGAGCGCACAAGACCTGGGCACCGCCGGCCGCGACACCAAGTACGGCTTCGGCCTGGTGCAGGCGAAAGCCGCACGTGACCGTATCCAGTCGCTGGGCTGCGGCAACTAATCCTTGCCTGCTCTGAAAAAGGACGCTTCGGCGTCCTTTTTTTTGGGCGCTGTCACCGCTGTGTGTGGAATTTGAACTGTCGAGCTTTGTCGGAGTCCAACCCGATCTCACAGACCAGCGGAGCAGCGATGGAAACGAAACGCTTTGGCAGGTGGCTGCGGCAGCTTTCCCTACTGACCAGGCGCCAGCGTCTCCAACTGATGGATGCCTTGCGGCCGGCGGTCGGGTTGGACCAGGTGTGCGAGGCGATTGCATGCGCGGCGCCGGATCCTTGCTGTCCTTCATGTCAGGCGCGGCGTTCCTATCGGCACGGCCGCAGCCGGGGACTGCAGCGTTACCGTTGCCGCGCTTGCGGCAGGACCTTCACGGCCCTGAGCGGCACGCCCTTGTCGCGGCTACGCCACCGCGCCAAGTGGCTCGACTACCTCGGCAACATGCTCGACGCCAAGAGCGTAAGGGCAAGCGCCAAGGCGCTCGAGGTGCACCGCAACACCAGCTTCCGCTGGCGCCACCGCTTTCTCGCGCTCGTCAAACACGACCGCCCGGAGCGGCTGGCAGGCATTGCCGAGGCCGACGAACTCTTCCTGTTGGAGTCGCAGAAGGGCTCGCGCAAGCTCGACCGGCCGGCGCGGCGCCGGGGCGGCGTGGCTTCAACCCGCGGCATCTCCCGCGAGCACGTGTGCGTCCTGGTCGCGCGTGACCGCACCGGCGGCACCCACGACTTCATCACCGGACGCGGCGCCCTCACCAAGGATCAATTGCACCAGCACCTGTTGCCCGTGCTCGATCCCGATGTCCTGCTGGTCACCGATGGGCATCCCGCGTACCGCTGCTTTGCGCGCGAAGCGGACATTTCCCATCAGTTCGTCAACCTGCGCGCCAACGAGCGCGTCCGTGGCGCCGTCCACGTCCAAAACGTGAATGCTTACCACCGGCGCTTCCGGCAATGGCTGGCGCGCTTTCATGGCGTTGCCTCCCGCTACCTGCCGAATTACCTGGGCTGGCAATGGGCGCTGGACGGGGCGCGCATCGCCACGCCAGAGCGATTGCTGCGCTGTGCGATCGGCGTCTTCAACACGTAATAGGCACACCGCCTTTTTTGCCCTTCATTCTCTGGAGAAATGAATCATTCCTGCTGAGTCTGATTTCGTTCACACAATTGATGACCTGTTTGCTTTGCATGAAGTTTTCGAAATACACTGGACCGATCACATGTGCATACATGTGACTGGAGACAACATCCCCGTGGCGATGGGCTGCGGACAACCATAAGCATTCATACGGAGAAGATTCATGGCACGCAAAGACACTCGCGCATCGAAAGCACTGAGCATCTGCCTTACCGCCCTGGTCGGCGCCGGCGTAGTCGGCCACGCCCAGGCCGCGGCGCCCGATACCACCCGCGTCATCGTGGCCTTTAAACCGGGCGCAGCCGCAAAGATGAAGTCCGCCGTCAGCGTCGCCAAGGGCGCCGTCAAGCATGAAATCTTCGGCATGAACGCCATGGCCATCGAAGTGCCGGCCGTGGCCCTGAAGGGCCTGGAGAACAATCCGAACGTCGAGTACATCGAAGAGGACGTGGTGCGCCGTCCCTTCGCCCTGACCAGCCCCTCGACCGGCACGCCGTATGCGTCCGGCCAGCTGGTCCCTTACGGCATCAAGCAAGTGCAGGCCGACCTGCTGCCCGACACCAACGCCGGCCTCCGCAAGGTCTGCATCATCGATTCGGGCTACGACATCAAGCACGAGGACCTGTCGGCCAACAGCGTCACCGGCGACAATGACCCGAACGGCACCGGCGCATGGAGCACCGATGAGAACCACCACGGCACCCACGTGGCGGGCACCATCGCCGCGATCAACAACAGCGGCACCGGCGTGGTCGGCGTCGCCCCGAACAAGCGCCTCAAGCTGCACATCGTCAAGGTCTTCGACGCCGAAGGCTGGGCCTACTCCTCCACCCTGGCCTCGGCCGCCAACAAGTGCGGCGCCGCCGGCGCCAACGTGATCAGCATGTCGCTGGGTGGCGGCCGCAAGAGCACCACCGAGCAGAAGGCCTTCGACGCCCTGTACGCCAAGGGCGTGCTGAATGTCGCCGCGGCCGGCAACGACGGCAACCGCGTGGTGTCCTATCCGGCCGGCTATGGCAGCGTGGTGATGGTCGGCGCGGTGGACGAGAACAAGGCCTGGGCCGACTTCTCGCAATACAACAACAAGGTCGAACTGGCCGGTCCGGGCGTCGGCGTGCTGTCGACCGTGCCGATGGGCGGCGGCATCGAAGGCGCGATCAGCGTGGGCGGCGTGGCCTATGCCGCCGGCGCCATGGAAGGCTCGCCGGTCAAGAGCGCGAGCGGCGCCCTGGCCGACTTCGGCATCGGCGACAAGGTGAACAACGCGATGGCGGGCAAGGTCTGCCTGATCCAGCGCGGCTCGATCGACTTCGCGGTCAAGGTGCAGAACTGCCAGACCAGTGGCGGCGTGGGCGCGATCGTGTATAACAACGTCGCAGGCGCCTTCGGCGGCACCCTCGGCACCACCGTCACGAACATCCCGTCGGTGACCGCGTCGGACACCGACGGCGCGGCGATGAAGGCCAAGCTGGGCCAGAGCGCGACCGTGACCGTGAAGGCGACCAACTACGCCTACTACGACGGCACCTCGATGGCGACCCCGCACGTGTCGGCCGTGGCGGCGCTGGTGTGGAGCTACAACACCAGCTGTACCGCGGCGCAGATCCGTACGACGCTGAACAACAGCGCGCTGGACCTGGGAGCGGCCGGACGCGATACCAAGTTCGGTTATGGCCTGGTGCAGGCGAAGGCTGCCCATGACCGCCTGATGCAGCTGGGCTGCGGCAAGTAATCGCGCTTGCGCCATGAAAAAAGGACGCCCCGGCGTCCTTTTTCATTTCGCAAGCAGATCCAGCGACATCTTCCGCTCCGCCGGGTCGGGCTCGCCGGTTTCGCGAAACCCGGCTTTTTCGTACAGGGCGAAAGCGCCCGCATTCCCATGCCGCACGCTCAGCCGCACCGCGCGCGCGCCGCGCGACCTGGCCCAGCCAATCGCCTCGTCCAGCAGGGCCATGCCTACGCGCCGTCCACGCGCTTCGGGCGCCACCCACATCTGGAACAGGTTCACGACCGCGGGATCGTCCCCGTCGGCCTTGGCCCACACCAGCCCAACGGGCTGGCTGTCCATCTCTGCCACCAACGGACAGTCGATGCCCGCCGTGGCGGAACGCACCATGCGCTCCGACCAGGTTTCCAGCGGATAGGCTTCCTCTGTCGCCAGCGTGCTGCAGAAAGCCTCGGGCGCCTCGCCCAGCGAGCGCAGTCGGATGGCGCGGTAGGCCGGCCATTCATGGGCCTGGAAGCGGCGGATGACGAGCGATCTGGAGTGCATGTCCATAAAAGACCTGGAAGAATGGAAAAGCCCATTCTATCCGTCAATCCTGTTCCCAGGAATCACCTCCCCTGCGCTCGCGGCGGCGCGCGATCCGGCCCTGGGTCGTGAAGCCGATCAGTCGCGCCACGACGGCCGCCAGGTACATCAGTCCGACCAGCATCTCGACGCTGGCCAGGGCCCGCGCGTGCGGTGTGAGAGGAATCACGTCGCCGATGCCGGTGCTCGACAGCAGGGCGAAGCTGAGGTAATTCAGCTCGCTCCAAGTGCGGGGCGCGGCGGCATTGACGGCCGCGGCGAAGGTGCCGGGCTGCAGCTCCTGCACCAGGATGTACAGATGGGTAAAGCCCCAGGCCAGCAAGGTGAAGGTGGCGGCCGCCGCGAACAGCTCGTCGGTGGTGGCGCGCTGGTCTTCCATCATGTAGGCGACCAGGCTGAGCGCCGCATAGAAATAGAACAGGGCCTCCAGCCCCGAGGACCAGGGCAGCAGCACGGGCAGGTCGAACAGCGACTGCAGCACCAGCAGGATGATGATCGGCACCGCCAGCGCCACGCTGACCCGGGTTTCGCCGGGCGTGCGCCGCACCATGCGGATGGTAAAGGCCAGCACCACGATGCCGAAGGCGTTGAAGGTCACGTGGCTTTCCGGCGTGCGCTCGATAAAGGGATACAGCAGCATCCCGGTGAGCTGGACCAGCAGCAGGATCGCGGACGGGTGCCCGCGGGTATGGATGAACAGGCGCGTGTTTCGCATGGCGTGGAGCAAGCGGAAGTCTGGATGCGCCTATTGTAGGTTCACTGCGGCCCGAACAGTGTCCCGAATGCGCGTGCGGCCTCGCCGGCAGCGGCCGGATCGCCGTTGCCGTAGACGCTGGTGATCGCCGCCACCATGTCCGCCCCACGCGCCACCAGCGGCGCCGCGTTGGCGGGCGTCATGCCGCCGATGACGACGATCGGCACGCCGATGCGCTCGCGTGCGCGGTCGAGCAGTCCGGGCGGCGTGACGAAGCTGTACTTCTTCACCGGGGACGGATAGAAGCCGCCGAAGGCGACGTAGCTGGCGCCCGCTTTCTGGGCCGCCAGCGCCAGGTCGAGCTCTCCGTAGCAGGAGGCGCCGACGATCTTGTCCCGGCCCAGCAGCGCGCGCGCCTGCGCCACCGCCAGGTCGGTGTGCCCCACGTGCACACCGTCGGCGTCGATGTCGCGGCACAGGTCGATGTGGTCGTTGACGACCAGCTGGCGGCCGCGCCGGCGGCACAGGGCCAGCAGCGCCTGCGCCTGCTCGAGGCGCAGCGCCGGAGCCGCGTCCTTGTGGCGGTACTGCACCAGCGCAGTACGGGCGGCGGTCAGCGCGGCATCGGTGGCGGCCAGCAGCCGCTCGGTGTCATCCCAGTTGGGGGTGACCAGGTACAAACCTCGCATGAATCAAATCCTTTCAGGTGGCGGGGAGCATGCGGCGCGGGATGCGCTGGCCCGGCGCGATGGCGAAGGCCTGGTCCAGGGTGCGGTAGGTATAGGCCTGGGCCCGCGCCAGGGCGGACTCCATCTCCTCGCCCAGGGCCAGGCGCGCCGCGAGGGCGGCGGCCAGGGTGCAGCCGCTGCCATGGTATTCATGGGGCAGGCGCGGCCAGCCCCAGGTGCGGATGTCGGCGCCGCCGCGCAGCCAGCGGTTGACCACCAGGTTGCCGTCCGTATGGCCGCCGGTAATCAAGACGTGCTCGCAGGGCAGCTCGCCCAGGGCTGCCGCCTCGGGCAGGTTGGGCACCACGATCGTGGCCAGCGCCAGCAGTTCGCGCAAGGCGGCGGCCGGATCCCCCTTGCCCAGCGCCTGGCCATGGCCGCTGGCCAGCACCGGATCGAGCACCACCGGCAGGCCGGGATGGCGTTCGCGCAGGCGCCTCACGACGACCGCGATCGCCTCGGCGTTGGCCGCGCTGCCGGGAATGCCGATCTTGACCGCGTCGATCCAGCAGGCCTTGAGCAGGGGCTCGGCCTGGCGCAGCACCATGCTGCTGGCCACCGGCTCGGCGTCGATCACGCGGTTGTTGTCCTGGACCGTCAGGGTGGTGGCCACCGGCAGCGCGTGCACGCCCTGGGCGGCGATAGCCAGGATGTCGGCGGCCAGGCCGGCCCCGCCGCTGGGATCGAGCCCGGCGAACACCAGTACGTTGGCGCTCACGGGGTAATCTTCCCTTCAACCGGCGACGAGGGCGACGCGGCGAAGCGCTTCGGCATCCGGCCCGCCAGGAAAGCCTCGCGGCCGGCCTGCACCGCGTGCTTCATGGCGCGCGCCATGCGCACCGGATCGCGTGCGGCGGCGATCGCGGTGTTCATCAGGACGCCGTCGCAGCCCAGCTCCATGGCGATGGCCGCGTCCGAGGCCGTGCCCACGCCGGCGTCGACCAGCACCGGCACGGTGGCCTGCTCGATCACCAGGCGCAGGTTCCACGGGTTCAGGATGCCCATGCCCGAGCCGATCAGCGAAGCCAGCGGCATCACGGCCACGCAGCCGATCTCCTGCAGGATGCGCGCCTGGATCGGGTCGTCGCTGCAGTAGACCATGACGTCGAAGCCATCCTTGACCAGGGTTTCGGCCGCCTTCAGGGTTTCCGGCATATGCGGAAACAGGGTTTTCTCGTCGCCCAGCACTTCCAGCTTGACCAGCTTGTGGCCATCCAGGAGCTCGCGCGCCATCTGCAGCGTGTAGACCGCGTCCTTGGCGGTGTAGCAGCCGGCCGTATTCGGCAGGATGGTGAATTCGGACGGCGGCAGCACGTCCAGCAGGCTGGGCGCGTTCGGATCCTGGCCGATGTTCACGCGGCGGATCGCCACCGTGATGATCTCGGCCCCGGCGGCCAGTGTGGCCTCGCGGGTCTGGTCCAGGTCGCGGTACTTGCCGCTGCCCACCAGCAGGCGCGAGCTGTAGCTGCGGCCCGCGATGGTGAGTACGTCGTCGTTCTTCATGTCGGTCATAGCATTCATTGTTTGTCTCCTCTCAGCCGCCACCGATGGCGCGCACGATATCCACTTTGTCCCGGGCCGCCAGGCGGCGCTGCGGCCACTGCGGGCGCGGCACCACTTCGCGGTTGACCGCCACGGCGATGCCCTGCCCGGCCAGCCCGAGCTCGGCCACCAGCTCCTGCAGCGACTGCGCTTCAGGCATGCTCCAGGGTTTGCCGTTCACGATAATCTCCAGCATGGCTCATACCTCGCGGTAGAGCTGGGCGCCGTTGCGCACGAATTCGATCGCCTTCTCTTCCATGCCCCTGGCCGCATACTCGCGCACTTCCTGGGTGATCTTCATCGAGCAGAAGTGCGGGCCGCACATCGAACAGAAGTGCGCCACCTTGGCCGAATCCTTGGGCAGGGTCTCGTCGTGGAATTCGCGCGCCTTGTCGGGGTCCAGGCCCAGGTTGAACTGGTCTTCCCAGCGGAATTCGAAGCGCGCCTTGGACAGCGCGTTGTCGCGCAGCTGGGCGCCCGGGTGGCCCTTGGCCAGGTCGGCCGCGTGGGCGGCGATCTTGTAGGTGATGATGCCGTCCTTGACGTCGTTCTTGTCGGGCAGGCCGAGGTGCTCCTTGGGTGTCACGTAGCACAGCATGGCGGTGCCGTACCAGCCGATGTTGGCGGCGCCGATGCCCGAGGTGATGTGGTCGTAGCCTGGCGCGATGTCGGTGGTCAGCGGGCCCAGGGTGTAGAACGGCGCCTCGTGGCACTGCTCCAGCTGCAGGTCCATGTTCTCCTTGATGAGATGCAGCGGCACGTGGCCCGGGCCCTCGATGATGGTCTGGACGTCGTGCTTCCAGGCGATCTGGGTCAGCTCGCCCAGGGTCTTGAGCTCGGAGAGCTGGGCTTCGTCGTTGGCGTCGTAGATCGATCCGGGACGCAGGCCGTCGCCCAGGCTGAAGGACACGTCGTAGGCCTTCATGATCTCGCATATGTCCTCGAAGTGCGTGTACAGGAAGGATTCCTTGTGGTGGGCCAGGCACCACTTGGCCATGATCGAGCCGCCGCGCGAGACGATGCCGGTCAGGCGGTTGGCCGTCATCGGCACATAGCGCAGCAGCACGCCGGCGTGGATGGTGAAGTAGTCGACGCCCTGCTCCGCCTGCTCGATCAGGGTGTCGCGGAAGATTTCCCACGTCAGGTCCTCGGCCTTGCCGTTGACCTTTTCCAGCGCCTGGTAGATCGGCACGGTGCCGATCGGGACCGGGCTGTTACGGATGATCCACTCGCGCGTTTCGTGGATATGCTTGCCGGTGGAGAGGTCCATCACCGTGTCGGCGCCCCAGCGGATGGCCCAGGTCATCTTTTCGACTTCCTCGCCGATCGAGGAGGTCACGGCCGAATTGCCGATGTTGGCATTGACCTTCACCAGGAAATTGCGGCCGATGATCATGGGCTCGACTTCCGGGTGGTTGATGTTGGCGGGGATGACGGCGCGGCCGCGCGCCACTTCGCTGCGCACGAATTCCGGCGTGATCTCGTCGGGGATGCTGGCGCCGAAGGACTGGCCGGGATGCTGGCGGCCCAGCAGGTCGGCCACCCGTTTGCCCATCGGGCCGGAGGCGTGCAGGGAGGCGATGTATTCCTTGCGGCGCATGTTCTCGCGCAGGGCGATGAATTCCATCTCGGGCGTGACGATGCCCTGACGCGCATAGTGCATCTGGGTGACGTTTTTCCCCGCGCGGGCGCGGCGCGGAGTGCGCTGCAGCGAGAAGCGCAGGGGCTCCAGCGCCGGGTCGGCCAGGCGCGCCTGGCCGTACAGCGAGCTCGGGCCGGTCAATTCCTCGGTGTCGCCGCGCTCCAGTATCCAGGGTGAGCGCGGCGTGCCCAGGCCGCTGCGGATATCGATCGCGGCGCCCGGGTCGGTATACGGACCGGAAGTGTCGTAGACGTAGAGCGGCGGATTCGGTTCGCCGCCAAAGCTGGCCGGCGTGGGCGACTGGCTGATCTCGCGCATCGGCACGCGGATATCCGGCCGGCTGCCTTCGATATAGACCTTGCGGGAATTCGGGAGGGGAGCGATCGCCGCCTGGTCCACCTGGGCGGTGGCGGAATCGAATTTTAACGGTGCGTTCATGTGGCTCCTTTGCTGCGTTTGCTCTCAGGAGCCAGCAAAGGAGTGTGCCGGGATGCGCAGGCACGGCACGGACGTGCGGCGCTGCGGCGATTCCGACTGCTTCCCTTCGCTGGCATTATCCAGATCAGGTTCGGAGGGTATTTCTCACCCGCGTGTCGCACTTGCGACAGGCAGGACCCCTAGCGTGTGCCACCTTGCGGTGGACGGGCCGAATTATAACGGCTTCTACTCTATAATGGTTCTTTTCGCAAAATCTTTACGCCACCACATCATGGAATTAGCCAAGTCTTTCGAGCCAGCGGACATTGAACAATACTGGCGCGCCGAATGGGAACAGCGCGGTTACTTCACCGCGAGCATGGACGAGGGCAAGCCGTCGTTCAGCATCCAGCTGCCGCCGCCGAACGTGACCGGTACCCTGCACATGGGCCACGCGTTCAACCAGACCGTCATGGACGGGCTGACGCGCTATTACCGCATGCGCGGCCATAACACCGCGTGGGTGCCGGGCACCGACCACGCCGGCATCGCGACCCAGATCGTGGTCGAGCGCCAGCTCGACGCCCAGAAGATCTCGCGCCACGACCTCGGCCGCGAAGCCTTCCTCGAGAAGGTCTGGGAGTGGAAGGAAAAGTCGGGCAACACCATCACCGGCCAGATGCGCCGCCTGGGGGCCTCGGCCGACTGGACCCGCGAATACTTCACGATGGACGAGACCCGCTCCAAGACCGTGGTCGAAGTCTTCGTGCGCCTGTTCGAGCAAGGCCTGATCTACCGCGGCAAGCGCCTGGTCAACTGGGACCCGGTGCTGGGCACCGCCGTGTCCGACCTCGAGGTCGATTCGCAGGAAGAAGACGGCTCGATGTGGTATATCAACTATCCGCTGGCCGATGGCTCGGGCCAGCTGACGGTCGCCACCACCCGTCCCGAGACCATGCTGGGCGACGTCGCGGTCGCGGTCGACCCGACCGACGAACGCTATACGCACCTGGTCGGCAAGATGCTCACCCTGCCGCTCACCGGCCGCCAGATCCCGGTGATCGCCGACAGCTACGTGGACAAGGAATTCGGCACCGGCTGCGTGAAGATCACCCCGGCCCACGACTTCAACGACTATGCGGTCGGCCAGCGCGCCAAGCTCGAGCCGATCAACATCTTCACCCTGGACGCCAAGATCAACGAGAACGGCCCGGCGCAATACCAGGGGCTGGACCGCTTCGCCGCGCGCAAGCAGATCGTGGCCGACCTCGACGCCCAGGGTTTCCTGGCCGAGGTCAAGCCGCACAAGCTGATGGTGCCGCGCGGCGACCGCACCGGCGTCGTGATCGAGCCGATGCTGACCGACCAGTGGTTCGTCGCCATGAGCAAGCCGGCGCCGGAAGGCACCTTCAATCCGGGCAAGTCGATCACCGACGTGGCCCTGGAAAAGGTCGCCAGCGGCGAGATCAAGTTCGTGCCCGAGAACTGGACCACCACCTATAACCAGTGGCTGGGCAACATCCAGGACTGGTGCATTTCGCGCCAGTTGTGGTGGGGCCACCGCATCCCGGCCTGGTACGACGAGCTTGGGAATATCGTGGTCGCGCGCGACGAGGAAGAAGCCAAGGCCAAGGCGCAAGCGCAAGGCATCACCGGCGAACTGCGCCGCGACGACGACGTGCTCGACACCTGGTTCTCGTCGGCGCTGGTGCCCTTCTCCACCATGGGCTGGCCGGAGCAGAGCAAAGATATGTCGATGTTCCTGCCGTCCTCGGTGCTGGTGACCGGCTTCGACATCATCTTCTTCTGGGTGGCGCGCATGGTCATGATGACCACCCACTTCACCGGCAAGGTGCCGTTCGAGACCGTGTACGTGCACGGCCTGGTGCGCGACTCGCAGGGCCAGAAGATGTCCAAGTCGAAGGGCAATACCCTCGACCCGATCGACCTGATCGACGGCATCGACGTCGAAACGCTCGTCGCCAAGCGCACCACCGGCCTGATGGACCCGCGCGCCGCGGAGAAGATCGCCAAGGCCACCCGCAAGGAATTCCCGGACGGGATCCCGGCCTTCGGCACCGACGCCGTGCGCTTCACCATGGCCAGCTATGCTTCGCTGGGCCGCAACATCAACTTCGACCTCGGCCGCTGCGAGGGCTACCGCAACTTCTGCAACAAGCTGTGGAACGCCACCCGCTTCGTGATGATGAATACCGAGGGCAAGGACTGCGGCAAGCCTGAAGAGGCGGACCTGTCGCAGGCCGACCGCTGGATCGTCTCCTTGATGAACCGCGTCGAGCTGGACGTGGCGAAAGGCTTCGCCGACTACCGCTTCGACAACATCGCCAGCAGCATCTACAAGTTCGTGTGGGACGAGTACTGTGACTGGTACCTGGAAGTGGCCAAGGTCCAGGTCCAGCAGGGTACGGAGGCGCAGCAGCGCGCCACCCGCCACACCCTGCTGCGCGTGCTGGAAGTGATCCTGCGCCTGGCGCACCCGATCATTCCCTTCGTGACCGAAGCCCTGTGGCAGGCCATCGCGCCGCTGGCCGGCAAGGGAGCGGGCGAAAATCGCGACAGCATCATGATGCAGCCCTACCCGCTGGCCGACACCTCCTTCGTGAGCGAGGAAGCGGAAGCCTGGATGGACCAGCTCAAGGCCCTGACCGACGCCACCCGCAACCTGCGCGGCGAGATGTCGCTGTCGCCGTCGGTGCGCGTGCCCCTGTTCCTGGAACCGGGCAACGCCGAGGACCGCGCCCGCATGGCGGTGTTCGCTCCCTACATCCAGTCGCTGGGCAAGCTGCAGGAAGTGCAGATCGTCGACGCGCTGCCGGATTCGCCGGCCGCCGTGTCGATCGTCGGCACCACCAAGCTGATGCTCAAGGTCGAGATCGACGTCGCCGCCGAGCGCGAGCGCCTGTCGAAGGAGATCGCGCGCGTGCAGGGCGAAATCGCCAAGGCCAACGGCAAGCTGTCGAACGAAAGCTTCGTGGCGCGCGCCCCGGCCGCCGTGGTCGCGCAGGAGCAGGAACGCGTGGCGAACTTCTCGGCTACCCTGGCCAAGATGGAAGAACAGCTGGCCAAGCTGCCGGCCGCCTGATACGCAAGGCGATGCAACGAAAACGCGGCCCGTGCGGCCGCGTTTTTTATGGTGAGGGTGTGAAGCTACTCCAGGTTCTTCCACCACGCATGCCCCGCATGCGGCTGCTTCAGGTGCAGCGGCTCCCCCATCTCGGGCGTGGTCAGCGCCACGCCCTGCTGCTGCGCCAGCGCGGCGATGCGGTCGAAAGGCTCCTGCCAGCGATGCAGGCCCAGGTCGAAGGTGCCGTTGTGCACCGGCAGCAGCCACTTCCCTTTCACGTCCAGGAAAGCCTGCAGGGTTTCCTCCGGCTGCATGTGCACGTCCGGCCACTGCTTGTCGTAGGCGCCGGTTTCCATCAGGGCCAGGTCGAAGGGTCCGTACTTGGCGCCGATCTCCTTGAAGCCGTCGAAGTAGCCGGTATCGCCGCTGAAGAACACACGCAGGTCCTGGTGCAGGATCACCCACGATGCCCACAGGGTGGAGTTAGCGTCGCCCAGGCCGCGCCCCGAGAAGTGCCGTGCCGGCGTGGCCACGAAGCGCACGCCGCCCACTTCCGTGTCCTGCCACCAGTCGAACTGCCGCACCTTGGCGCGCTCCACGCCCCAGCCGATCAAGCGGTCGCCCACGCCCAGCGGCGTCAGGAAGACCGAGGTCTTGGCGGCCAGCGCCATGATGGCGGCGTGGTCCAGGTGGTCGTAGTGGTCGTGCGACAGGATCACCGCCTTGATCGGCGGCAGGTCGGCGATGCCGATCGGTGGCGCATGGAAGCGCGCCGGCCCGGCCCACTGCACCGGCGAGGCGCGTTCGGAAAACACCGGGTCGGTCAGGTAGAACTCGCCGCCCAGCTTGATCAGCATGGTCGAATGGCCCAGGCGGTACAGGATGTTGTCGGGCGCCGCCAGCAGCGCATCCCGGGTCAGGCCGCGCACCGGCACCGGCTGCAGCGGGACGGTGCCGCTTGGCTTGTCGAACAGGAAAGTCCACCACAGGCGCGCCATCTCGCCGAAGCTGGTCTTGCGCATGGGGACGGGATTGCGGAATTTCCCGTCCTGGAATTGCGGTGAACTGTGGGCGACGGCGGCCGGGGCAAGGGTGCAGTAGGTCATGGTCGATACCAATCCGAGGAAAAGGAGGGCGAGCAGGAAGCGCATGGTTGATCTTGACGCAAAATGTACACTACACAGTGTAGTTTATAGATTTGGGAAAGTAAACTACTGAGTGTAAAATTTGCGCATGAACGTTCCTACCCGCCTTACCGACCGCAAGCGCAGCGCCATCCTCGCCGCCGCGGCCGAACAGTTCCGCCAGCATGGCTACGAGACCGCCAGCGTGGATGGCATCGCCGCGCTCGCGCAGGTGTCGAAGCGCACCGTGTACAACCACTTCTCCAGCAAGGAGGAGCTGTTCGCGGCGACGATCACGCAGATGTTCGAATCCAGCGTCGGGATGCTGGAGCTGGGCTACCGGAGCGACCGCAGCCTGCGCGAGCAGCTCACGGAACTCATGCGCCTGAAGATGCGTTCGCTGGACGATCCGGATTTCATCGCGCTGGCGCGCGTGGCGGTCGGCGAGGCGATCCACGCCCCGGAGCGCGCCCTGCCCGTGCTGTGCCGCCTGGGGGAGCGCGAGGAAGGCGTGACGGCCTGGATCCGCGCGGCGCAGGCCGACGGCAAGCTCAAGCCGGGCGATCCGGCCTTTGCAGCCACCCTGCTGCAAGGCCAGGTGAAAACCTTCGCCTTCTGGCCGCAGATCGCGATGGGCGCCCCGCGGCTCGGGCCGGAAGAACAGGAACGGGTGATCGAGGCCGCGGTGTCGATGTTCCTGTCTTATTTCGCCGCCGCGACCGGCTGAGAGTACGGGCGGATCAATCCGAAGTCGCGCAGCACCGCCTTGACGATGGCCATGCGCGCACCGGTATCCCGGGGGCGCTTGATGTCGAGATTCAGCGCAAAGAAGTAGACCTCGTCTTTGCGTTCCAGGTAGCCCACCAGCCAGCCGAGCTGGGGCTGTCCTTCCTCGCCCAGTCCCGCCCAGCCGCTCTTCCCGCTCAGGCGGTAGTCCGGCGTCTCTTCCAGCACCAGCATCTCCTTGGCCAGCCGGGTCGTACGCGCCGACAGGCCGAGCTTCCCGGCATGGAAGCGGCGCAGGAAGGCGGCCTGCTCGTCGGCCGAGATGCGCAGGCCGCCGGTCAGCCAGAAGCGGTCGATGCCGCCGGAGAGGTCGCGATTGCCGTAGCCGAAGCGGTCGACATAGGACTGCATCCGCGCCGGCCCCACCCGCCGCGCCACTTCCTGGTAATACCAGATCGCCGAATGCTTCAGCGCCGACTCCAGGGTATGGTCGCGGGCCCACACCGCCGGCCACCAGGGCTGGCGCGGCGTGCGTACGCTGTCCCAGGCAAGGCCGAAGTCCTTGCCCTCGGCCAACCCGGTCTCGAGGGCGACCAGGGTGTGCGGGATCTTGTAGGTCGAGGCGGGCAGGAAGCGCCGCGCCGCGCGGTCCGGCGCATGGCGCCGCAGCGCGCCGCTTTGCCCGTCGAGCAGCACGAAGGTTCCTTCCACGTCCGCCTCGCGGAAGCGGGCGCCGATGTCGACGTCCGGCAAGGCGGAGTGGGCGGAGTGGGCGGCAGCCAGGAGCAGGAGCATGAGCGGGCGTGCGGCGCGCAGGAAGGCATGCATGCTGTCTCTCAGCTCAGTTGAAGCTGCCATAACCGCGCGCCATGGCCGCCGCGAAGATGGGGATCAAGGCGAACAGCGCCGCCTGGGCATGCAGGAGGTGCCGTACGCGCGCGACTTCGGTGTCGTCCGGGCGATGGCTCGCGCGGCGCCAGCGGATGAACTGGATGGTAGGGCGCGCCGACAGTGCGCCGACCCCCGCGAACGTCGCGATCTTGGCCCAGAAGAAGCCGTTATGTGCGTAATAGTCCCAGCCTTTGGCGGCGAAGACCGCGCGCGCGAATCCGATGGCGATCATGGCCATGGCGAACAGGCCGTACAGGCGGTCGATGCGCGCGGCCAGGGCGACCTGGCCGGTCGTCATGCCGGGCCTGACGACCGTCAGCTCGACGGCCAGTACGCCGAACAGGGCGAACATTCCCAGGTGATGCAGGACAGCGAGCAGCAAATCGGTCATCGCGTTCTCCGGTGAGCAACATTAATCAGGACGCAATGATATGCCGGGATGCGGTGCGTCTCAACCATCCCGGGACCAGCACCCGGCACGGGGTGACGACGGCGGTTTCCTTGAAACTTCATTCTCGGAAACGCGTATCGATCTAGCCGTGTTAGGATCGCTGCATGGACCGACGAACCGACTACAAGACCGCCCTGCTCATCGAGAACGTGATCCATGAAGCCGCCAGCAACGGCCGGCCGACCGTGGCACGCGAGCTGGCCGGCATGGGCGTGCCGCTCGAAGTGACCCTGCGCGTGCTGACCCGGCCCGCCGAGCGCCGCAACCAGCTCCCAAGCATCGACCTGCCCACCACTCCCTGAACCGTACGCCCGTCCAAAAATTGGAGGAAGTCCTCGGATTTCGCACCCACCCGCCACGGATGGGGTTTGCTACACTGGGCAGCACCAACAACAACACTGGAGACCCAAATGCGACACCTGATGCGCGTCAGCCTGATTGCCGCCCTGCTCGCGATGCCTGCCGCCTGGGCGCAAAACGCTTCGCCGGTCGGCACCTGGAAAACCATCGATGACGAAACCGGCAAGCCGAAGGCCCTGGTCCGCATCACGGAAGAACAGGGCGTCCTGACCGGACGTATCGAAAAGCTGTTCCGCCCCGCCAACGAAGACCAGAATCCGAAGTGCGTGAAGTGCGAAGGTGCGCTCAAGGACCAGCCGATGATCGGCCTGACCATCCTCTCGGGCCTCAAGAAGGACGGCAACGAGTACACGGGCGGCGAGATCCTCGACCCGGCCAAGGGCAAGACCTACAAGAGCAAGGCCAGCCTGAAGGATGGCGGCAGCAAGCTCGAAGTGCGCGGCTACATCGGCGCGCCGATGTTCGGCCGCTCCCAGACCTGGGTGCGCGACCAGTAAGATCACGAAGCGGCCCAAGCGGCCGCTTTTTCGTGGGCTTGGCGGCTTCGCCGCCGACCCTACGTCACCGCAGCGAAGTCCACACTGACGATGTTGCGCACGCAAGCATTTTGGCGGACGCATGATTGCGGCTATGCTAATGCCAAGACGACGTCATCCTGAGCCACCGAGCATGAATCCGCCACCGATCACGCACACCGCGCGGCCCTTCTTCCGGGGCCGGGCCATGCGCGTGCTGCGCCTGCTGAGCCTGGCCGGCGGCGTGTTCGGCATCCTCCTGCCGGCAGCCCTGCTGGCCTCCACCGCGCACGGTATCCCGGACGCGGCCGAACCCTATATTTGCCTGCTGGGACTGGCGCTGGCCTCGACCGGCTTCTTCCTGGTGGCCATGACGGGCCACCGCATGAACCGCTCGCCCGTGCTGCGCTCGTTCGCGGCGCTGATGCTGCTGGTGCCCTTCGGCGCCAGCGCGATCGTGATCTGGCATGGCGACAACCTGATGATGGTCTGCATCTGCGCCTATTTGCTGGTGCTGACCATCCTGCTCTACTTGAGCTTTATCCATCCCTTGATGGTCGTCCCCACGCCGCGTAAGGCGTCGCCTGCGCCGCCGAGCGGGCAGCCGGGCAAGCGGCGCTACAGCCAGCCGGCGTCGCGCGCCGTCCGGTAGGCTTCCACGCGGTTGCCCGCGCCCAGCTTGCTGATCGCTTCCGACAGGTAGTTGCGCACCGTTCCCTCCGACAGATGCACCTGGCGCGCGATGTCGGCGCTGCTGCGCCCTTCCCCCGCCAGCCGCAGCACCTGGCGTTCGCGCTCGGTCAGCGGATCGCTGCCGCCGCTCCAGCTCTCCACGGCCAGCTCGGGCGCGATCGCGCGGCCGCCCCCGTGCACCGTGCGGATCGCCTCGGCCAGCGCATCGGCCGGCGCATCCTTGAGCAGGTAGCCGCGCACGCCGGCTTCCAGCGCGCGCCGCAGGTAGCCGCTGCGCCCGAAGGTCGTCACCACGATCACCCTGGACGGCGACTTCGCCTCGCGCAGGCGCGCGGCCAGTTCCAGGCCGGTCATGTGCGGCATCTCGATGTCGGTCAGGACGATGTCCGGCGCCAGCTCGGCGCACAGGGCGAGCGCGTCGCGGCCGTTGCCGGCGCTGCCGACCACGTCGAAATCGGGTTCCAGGCGCAGCAAGGCGCTCAAGGCGCCCAGCACCATCTTCTGGTCTTCGGCGATCAGGATGCGGATCAATTGGCCACCTCGTTCGGGACATGCAGTTCGAGTTCGAGTCCGCCGCGCACATGCAGGGCGAGCCGGCCCCCGATGGCGGAGACGCGTTCGCGCATGCCGTCCAGGCCATTGCCGCGCCGGAGTCCCTCCTCGCTGCGCAACTGGCCGTCGTCGGCCACCCGCAGCACGGCAACGCGGCCTTCCTGGGCCAGCGACAAGCTGCAGCGGCGCGCATCGGCGTGGCGCACGATGTTGGTGACGGCTTCGCGCAGCGCCAGCGCCACCACGTGCTCGGCGGCGGGCGCCAGCGGGAAGCGCTCGACTTGCTCGGTGAGCGCGACGTCGGCCGCGGCCAGGCTGGCGCGGGCGCTCGCCAGCGCCTGCGCCAGGCCGCTCTGGCGAACGTCCGTGACCGCGGCGCGCACCTCGGCCAGGGCCTGGCGCGCGCTGGTTTCGATGTCGGCGATCTCGCGCGCGCAGGCATCCATGTCGCGCCGCGCCAGCTTGCCCGCCAGTTCGGCCTTGAGGGCGATCAGGGACAGCGAGTGCCCCAGCAGGTCGTGCAGGTCGCGCGAGATGCGCTCGCGTTCGGCGATGCGGGCGAAATGCTCGACCTCTTCCTGCTTGCGCAGCAGCTGGGCGCGCGACTGGTGCAGGCGGCGGTCCATGATGGCCGACATCGCCACCGGCAGGCCGACGGTCAGCACCGGCAGCAGGAAGGTCATGCGCATGAAATCCACCCGCAGCGAGACCAGGGACGCGAAGGCCAGGACCGCGAGCGCGATGGGAACCGCGCGGCGGGTGGTGGATACGCCGCCGCACATGGCGCAGGCGAAGATGAAGAAGCTGGCGGCGCCGGCATTGTGCGGCGCCCAGAGCGCCCCGATCAGGCTGGACGCCACGATGCAGGCGCCCACCTGCCGGCCGCGCGCCCAGAAGCCGAAGAAGTACAGCGGCACGAAGACGAGCAAGGTCAGGGCCAGCAGGGCCGCTTCCAGCAGCGAGGGCGACACGTAGGCGTACTTCCACCCCATGAAGCCCAGGCTCAGGAGCCACAGGTAAGGCATCTTGCCCAGCTCCGGCGGGGTCCACGGACCTGCCAGCACGCGTCTGATCTTGTTCATGCCCGCTCTCGTCCTGTTCTCATCGTTGTCAGCGTTCGAGCAGGCGCACGTCGGCGATCTCGAAGCGGTAGGCGCCGGCCTTGGGCCCGGCGGTAAATCCTATCATGGTCGCCTGGGCCGGATCGATGCCGCGGAAGGCGCTGAAGGGAATGCTCACCTCGGCCCATTCCGTCCCCGCGGTGAAGGACGCATAGCCCGGCATGGCCACGCCCTGCGCCATCATCATCGCGCGGTAGGTGCCGCCGTCGCCGCGCACCTTGAAGCGCACCAGCCTGGCCGCGCTCAGGTCGACCGCCTGCATCGGGCGCTCGCCCGGCATGAAGGCCGCGCCGGCCCAGGCGTAGGGCAGGTCGGGCGCGATGCTGCCCGAGATGGCGAGCGGCACCTGGCCGTCGCCCAGGGCCGGCTGCGCCGCCAGGGTGGTGGTGGACTTGCCGCCGGCGACGGCGTCGGTGGTCGGCATCCAGCCGGAACCGAAGGGGCTGCCCAGCTTCGCTTCGCTGAACAGGCTGATGCGGCCGTCCGGCGGCAGCACCAAAGGCTTGCTGCCCGCCGCCTTGGCCTGTGCGGCCTGGGCGACCTGCCCGCGCTTTGCGTCGCGCATCGGGTTCACGCTTTCGCCGTCCTTCCACACTTCGACGATGCGGCGCGTGGCCGTGATGTCGGTGGTGGGGTCGCCCTCGACCAGCAGCAGGTCGGCCTTGCAGCCCTTGGCGACGCAGCCGCGCCTGCCCAGCTTGAAGGCGGCGGCCGGCGCGCTCGTACTTGCCGCCAGGGCTTCGGCTGGGCTCAGGCCCGCTTCGACCAGGGCCGCCAGTTCACGGTGCATGCTGATGCCGTACTGGGTGCCGGCATTGCCGGCGTCGCTGCCGGCCAGCAGCGGCACGCCCGCCCGGCGCAGTGCGGTGGTCAGCATGCGCGGGGCCGCCAGCAGGGCCGGCTGCCGCGTGGCGCCATAGCGCGCCTTCAGCTGACCCTGGGCTTCGCCGTCCAGCAAGCCGGCCAGCCGCGGATCGCGCAGCAGGTCGTCCTCGCGCGTGCCGGCCATGCTTTCCAGCACCGTGAAAGTGGGGATCACGAAGGCGCCCTTGGCGCGCGCCAGCCTGGCCAGGCTGTCGGCGCGCTCCTGCGGAACCGCCTCGCCCGGGAACAGGTGCACCAGGCCGTCGGCGCCGGCTTCCAGCACGGCGCGCGCATCCTGCTCGGTGCTGACGTGGACCACGGCCAGCTTGCCGCGGCGGTGGGCGGCGCCGATTACGGCTTGCACGGTGGCCAGGTCGAGCGTCTCGAACTTGCGCATGCCATGTCCGCCGCCCTCCATCACGATCTTGATGAAGTCCGAGCCTTCGGCGATGCGCGCGTCGACGAAGGCCTGGGCGTCCTGCGCGCGGGCCAGGGTCGGGATCGCCATGCCGAACTGGGTGCCGTGGCCACCCGGCGCGGTGACCAGGGTGCCGGCCGAGAACATGTCGGCGCGCCCCGCGTTCTTGCCGGCTTTCATGGCGGCCTTCATTTCCCGCATCAGGGGCACGCCCGTAAACATGTCGACCTGGGTCGTGACGCCGAACAGCAGCGGCAGGTCGTGGTCGCGGAAGGCATGGGTGTGGGAGTCGATCAGGCCCGGCAGCAAGGTGCGCCCTGCCCCCGGCACGACCCGCGCGCCCGGCGGAACCGGGCCACGGAAGTCGGCGTCGACGACCACGCCCCCCTCGAACAGCACCGAGCGGCGCTGGTGGGCGTTCTTGCCGTCGAAGACGCGGACGTCCTGGACCAGGGTAGCGGCGGCCGGCGCGGCGCCGCTCAGGATGAAGCCGGCGGCGGCCAGTACGGCTTTCAGGGCAGTGGTGTTCATGCGTTCCTCGCAGGGTGGTTGATGGACCCAGTATGCGGAAGCGGGAATGGCGGCGGCAGAGACCCTTGCCATCAAAACCGCATGACAATTGTCATGCGAACGGCAGCTCAGCCATAGCGATAAAGTTGAACTTCAGTCAACAAATATCAGGCAGCTTGTCGCGCACGGGCGACATACCGTGACGGCCTTGACATTGCTTTTATGCTATCTTTTGAGCTGCCGCCGATCCGGCAGGCGTAAGATCAAACGGTAAAACCCCATGAACGCCATCGAATTGTTCTCCTTACTGCAGAAACTGGAGCGGCCATGATCTTCGTGCGTCTTTTGTGTCTCGTGGCCGGCATCTTCATCCTGGTTGCGCCGCCCGTCGTACTCTATCCAACCGGGGGCGCCATGCCCGACGCGCTCAAGGCAGGCGCCATGCTCGCGGGCCTGGTACTGGCCTCTTCCGGATTCTTCCTGATCGGCATGACCGGCCACCGCATGCGCCGCTCTCCCGCACTACGCTCGCTGGCGGGCCTGCTGCTGGCCGCGCCGTTGCTGGCCGGCCTGGCCGTCATGTGGCGCGGCGGCTCGGAATTCATGTTGTGGGGCTGCAGCCTGATGCTGATGCTGACGGTCGTGCTCTACATGACCTTCGTGGTGCCGGTCGTCAGCGCGCAAGGCCATCGCCGCTTGCGCGCGCGCGAGACCTGCGAGCCGCACTTCTGAACCGGGCTGGCGGGGAAGCGCCCGTCCGGTCCTTCCCTGTCCTGGACTCGTGCCAGCCCTGCGGGACGGTGCTCCCCCCTCATTGACATATCGGTGAATCTCGATATACTCGCCGCATGGACCTGCTAGAAATCTTCAAAGCCCTTTCCAATCGCACGCGCCTCGACATCCTGAAAGGTTTGAAGGATCCGGCCAGGAACTTCCCTCCGCAGGATGAGGGCGACGTGCATACGGTGGGGGTCTGCGTCAGCAGTATCCAGGAAGGCGTTGGATTGTCCCAGTCGACGGTATCCGACTATCTTGCAACTTTGCAAAGAGCGGGCTTGGTCGAAGCCAGGCGTATCGGCCAATGGACCTATTACAAGCGGAACGAAGCAGCCATCAGCGCCCTTGCCGACATCATCGGGAAAGACTTGTAGCCCATTTTTTTATCACAATATATCGATAATTAGCGATATCCCTTTTTAACGAAACGAGAATGAGCATGAAAGCACTATTACTCACGTCATTTGGCGGTTCCGAAGCGTTTGAACTCCGCGACCTGCCCAAGCCTGTCCCAGGCGCCGGACAAGTGCTGGTCCAGGTGCACGCCACTTCCATCAACCCTCTGGATTACCAGGTCCGCCGCGGCGATTATGCCGACCTCGTGCCTCTCCCGGCCATCACCGGGCATGACGTGTCCGGCATCGTCGAAGCAGTGGGATCGGGCGTGACCGCTTTCTCGCCAGGGGACGAGGTCTGGTATACCCCGCAAATATTCGACGGGCCGGGAAGTTATTCGGAGTACCACCTTGCTTCCGAAAGCATCGTCGGCAAGAAGCCTCCTTCGCTGAGCCATCTCGAGGCGGCAAGCCTGAGCCTGGTTGGCGGGACGGCCTGGGAAGCACTGGTCGTGCGCGCCGCGTTGCGGGTGGGGGAAAGCATCCTGGTGCACGGCGGCGCGGGTGGCGTCGGCCATGTAGCGATCCAGCTCGCAAAAGCCATGGGCGCGCGGGTGTTCACGACCGTCCGCGGGGCGAACGCCGACTTCGTCCGGGGGCTGGGTGCCGACGTGGTCATCGATTATGAAACGGAAGATTATGTCAGCGCCATCATGCGTGAAACGGACGGCCGCGGAGTCGATGTGGTGTTCGACACCATCGGTGGCGATACCTTGTCGCGCAGCCCGGACGCGCTCGCACAGCTTGGCCGCGTCGTCACGATTGTGGACATTTCTCAGCCACAAAATGTGGTACAGGCCTGGGGCAAGAACGCCAGCTATCACTTTGTATTCACCAGACAACACCGCGGCAAGCTGGATGAGTTGAGTGCATTGGTGGCGCGCGGCCAGCTGCGGCCGCATATCGGGGCCGTGTATTCGCTGGCGGATATCCCGCTCGCCCATCGCAAGCTGGAGAGTCCTGGCCATGGCCTACGGGGAAAGATTGCAATTGCAGTCCGGCCGTCGGCCGACCCTGCGAGCAATGGCGCCTGAGCGATGGCGATCACTCGACGATGACACGCCGGGATGTGAAACCAGTGAAGATCCTGACCGCTTCGTGATGCCTTGCAGGCTGATCTTTGGATGAACCGATGGTCTAGCACATCGAAGAAAGCGGTTCTGCCGAGGAAGAAGTCGAGGACCTCGATAGCGCCGTCGGCATGAGCAAGCGTGGCGCCATGCACTGGCGGAGCCGGCGAGGCCCCGTCAAGCGGGCGGCAGATTATCCCAGAGGTCGCCTGTGGGGCTGATGCGCGGCGCGGTCACGCCGAAATGCTGGTACGCCAGCGGCGTGGCGATCCTCCCGCGCGGGGTGCGCTGCAAATAGCCTTGCTGGATCAGGTAGGGTTCCAGCACGTCCTCGATGGTGTCGGCCGCTTCGCCGATCGCCGCCGCCAGGTTGCCGATCCCCACCGGGCCGCCGGCGAACTTGAACAGCACCGCTTCCAGCAGCTTGCGGTCCATGACGTCGAAGCCGACGGTGTCGACGTCGAGCATCTTCAGGGCGCGGTCCGCCATGTCGACGGTGATTTCACCGTTGCCCTTCACTTCCGCATAGTCGCGCACGCGGCGCAGCAGCCGGTTGGCGATACGTGGCGTGCCGCGGGCACGCTTGGCCACTTCGCGCGCGCCCTCTTCCTTGATCGGCGCTTCCAGCAGCGCGGCGCTGCGCGCCACGATCTTGGTCAGCTCGTCGACGTTGTAGAACTCCAGGCGCGCCACGATGCCGAAGCGGTCGCGCAGCGGATTGGTCAGCATGCCGGCGCGGGTGGTGGCGCCGACCAGGGTGAAAGGCTGCAGGTCGAGCTTGACCGAGCGCGCGGCCGGCCCCTCACCGATCATGATATCGATCTGATAGTCCTCGAGGGCGGGATACAAGATCTCCTCGACCACCGGCGACAAGCGGTGGATCTCGTCGATGAACAGCACGTCGTTCGGCTCGAGATTGGTCAGCAGCGCGGCCAGGTCGCCCGGGCGCTCCAGCACCGGGCCGGACGTCTGGCGCAGGTTGACGCCCATCTCGCGCGCGATGATGTGCGCGAGCGTGGTCTTGCCCAGGCCCGGCGGACCGAACAGCAAGGTATGGTCGAGCGCCTCGCGCCGCTTGCGCGCGGCGTGGATGAAGATCTCGAGCTGGTCGCGGATCTTTTCCTGGCCGACGTATTCTTCCAGGTGTTTCGGGCGCAAGGCGCGTTCGATCGCCTCCTCGTTGGGCGAGGCCGGCGCGGAATCGATGATGCGCTGCTCGGTGAAGTTGTCGGTCTGGATGCTCATGCGTTAGGCTTTCGACAGCGCCTTCAGGGCGAACTTGATGCCATCCGACACGCTCGAACCGGCCGGCATGTTCTTGATCGCGAGGAGCGCTTCCTTGTCAGAATACCCCAAAGCGACCAGCGCATTGAGCACGTCCGCCTGGGCATCGTCGCGCACGGCGCCGCCCACCACGCCGATGTCGGCGCCCAGCTTGCCCTTGAGTTCCAGCAGCAGGCGCTCGGCGGTCTTCTTGCCGATACCGGGGATCTTCACCAGGCGGCCGGCTTCCTGCAGGGTAACGGCCTGCGACAGGTCGGCCACCGTCATGCCGGACAGGATGGCGAGCGCGGTGCGCGCGCCGATGCCGGTGATCTTGACCAGCTGGCGGAACAGCGCGCGCTCGGACGCGGAGCCGAAGCCGAACAGCAGGTGGGCGTCCTCGCGCACCGCGAGGTGGGTGAACAGCACCACCTTTTCGCCGGTATGCGGCAGGTTGTAGAAGGTGCTCATCGGCACGTCGACTTCATAGCCGACGCCGTTACAGTCCACCAGCACGTGGGGTGGCGCTTTTTCGAGCAGGATTCCGGAAAGGCGTCCGATCATGTTCTTGTTCCCTTAGACGAGACGGTTGCGCTTCATGCTCAACCCCTTTATGCGCAGGCCTTGCACCGCCGGCGCGGCGGCGTGGATCAGGGCCAGCGCGTCCATCGTGTTGGCGTGGCAGATCGCCACGCCGAGCGCGTCCGCGGCGTCGCTGCCCGGCAGGCCCGGCAGCTTGAGCAGGCGCGAGACCATGTCCTGGACCTGGGCCTTGGCGGCCTTGCCGGTGCCGACCACGGCCTGCTTCACCTGGACCGCCGTGTACTCCGCGACATCCAGGTCGGCGCCGACCAGGGCCGTGATCGCGGCGCCGCGCGCCTGGCCCAGCAGCAGGGTCGACTGCGGATTGACGTTGACGAAGACTTTTTCGATGGCCGCGCACATGGGCGCGTAGGTGGCGACGACTTCGCTCACGCCATCCAGGATGATCTTCAGGCGCGGCGGCAGCGCCCCCTCCAGGCCCGTCTTGATGGTGCCCGAGGCGATGTAGCGCAGCTTCGCGCCATGTTTTTCAATGACGCCGAACCCCGTCGTACGCAGGCCCGGGTCGATGCCGAGAATAATCATTGTGGAATGATATAGCGGCTGGGGGTGTTCGTGGGAAAAATACTGTAGAAAAACACAGTAAGTGGCGGTTTTGATCACACCACTTGGATGGCGGGATCCGCAGAAAGGATCCCGCCGGCAGGCAGATTAGTGACGGAAGTGACGGGTACCGGTGTACAGCATCACGACGCCGCGCTCATCGGCCGCGTCGATCACTTCCTGGTCGCGCATCGAGCCGCCCGGGTGAATGACGCAGGTCGCGCCCGCATCGACCACCACGTCCAGGCCGTCGCGGAAGGGGAAGAAGGCGTCCGAGGCCACGGCCGAACCGGCCAGGGAGAGGCCGGCGTTCTGCGCCTTGATCGAGGCGATGCGCGCCGAGTCGATGCGGCTCATCTGGCCCGCGCCCACGCCCAGGGTCATGCCGTTGCCGCAGAACACGATGGCGTTCGACTTGACGAACTTGGCCACGCGCCACGCGAACATCATGTCCTGCAGTTGCTGCTGGGTCGGCTGCTTCTTGGTGACCACGCGCAGGTCGCCCAGGCCCACGTTCTTCGCGTCCGGCGACTGCACCAGCAGGCCGCCGCCGACGCGCTTGACGTCGTAGGGGTTCTGGCCCGCGCCCAGCGGGATTTCCAGCAGGCGCACGTTCTGCTTGGCCGACATGATCTGGCGCGCATCGGGCGTGAAGCCCGGCGCGATCAGCACTTCCACGAACAGCTTGGCCAGCGCCTCGGCCGCCTTGCCGTCGACTTCGACGTTGAAGGCGATGATGCCGCCGAAGGCCGAGGTCGGGTCGGTCTGCAGGGCGCGGTTGTAGGCGTCCAGGGCGTCGGTGCCAATCGCCACGCCGCAGGGGTTGGCGTGCTTGACGATCACGCAGCCGGCCGGCTGGCCCAGGCCGCCCAGCGACTTGACGCATTCCCAGGCCGCGTCCGCGTCGGCGATGTTGTTGTACGACAGTTCCTTGCCCTGCAGCTGGCGGTAGTTGGCCAGCGCGCCGTCGATGGCGGCGATGTCGCGGTAGAAGGCGGCGCCCTGGTGCGGGTTCTCGCCGTAGCGCATGTCCTGGACCTTCTCGAAGCTCATGTTCAGGGTCTGCGGATAGCCGGAACGGGTGGCGTGCTGGCGGTCTTCGCCCAGGCTGGTCAGGTAGTTGGTGATCGCGCCGTCGTACTGGGCGGTATGGGCGAACACTTTCTTGGCCAGGCGGAACTTGGTCTCGTAGCTGACCGGGCCGGCCGCTTCGCCGGTGCCCTTCATCTCGGCCAGCACCACGCCGTAGTCGGCCGGGTCGACGATCACGACCACGTCGCGGTGGTTCTTGGCCGCCGAGCGCAGCATGGTCGGGCCGCCGATGTCGATGTTCTCGATCGCGTCTTCCAGCGAGCATTCTTCCTTGGCGACGGTCTGCTGGAACGGGTACAGGTTGACCACGACCATGTCGATCTGCGGAATGCCGTGCTCGTCCAGCTTGGCGACGTGCTCGGGCAGGTCGCGGCGCGCCAGGATGCCGCCGTGCACCTTCGGGTGCAGGGTCTTGACGCGGCCGTCGAGCATTTCCGGGAAACCAGTGTAGTCGGCGACCTCGGTCACCTGGACGCCATTGTCCTGCAGCAGCTTGGCGGTGCCGCCGGTGGACAGGATGTTGACGCCAAGCGCGCTGAGGGCGCGCGCGAAATCGAGCACGCCGGTCTTGTCGGAAACGGAGATGAGGGCTTGTTTGATCATGGTGTGGCCTGTTGTTGAGAATTCTTGCGCCCGGACGGCGGACCTGGGTCGGCCGCGTCGGTAAACGCGCGGCCACCATTCCCGCGCGTCAGAGCAGTCCGTGCTCTTGCAGTTTTTTTCGCAAAGTATTCCGGTTGATGCCCAGCATCTGGGCCGCATGCGACTGGTTGCCGTCGGCACGCGACATCACGACTTCGAGCACTGGCTTTTCAACGGTCAAGACCATCATGTCGTAGATATTGGTCGGTTTCTGCTCGCCCAGATCGTTGAAATAGTCCTCGAGGCTCTTCTGGACGACTTCCTGGATACTTTCTTTGCTCATGTTTGCTGCTTCATCCTGGTTAATGATTGCGCCGCTGCTCAGCAGCGTGTCCCCGAAATAATTTTTATTGTGTGGTCAAGCTTATGCCGCGATCGCTTCATCGGCAGGACGCGCGGGGCGGTATTGTAACCGCTCGCCGTACCGAAGTTGCGATTTGAAAAACTCGTCGACGGCCGCCAGCTGCTCGGCAGTCGATTCCATCAGGTTCATGCGCTGGCGGAACTCTTCCCCGCCGGCCAGGTCCTGGACGTACCAGCCGATGTGCTTGCGCGCGGTGCGCACGCCCACGTATTCGCCGTAGAAAGCGTAGTGGGCCGGCAGGTGTTCGTTCATGAGGGCGCGCACCTCTTCCACCTCGGGTGGCGGGAGGTGTTCGCCGGTGCGCAGGTAGTGGTCGATCTCGCGGCAGATCCAGGGGCGGCCCTGGGCCGCGCGGCCGATCATGACCGCATCCGCGCCCGTGTAGTCGAGCACGAACTTCGCTTTTTCGGGCGTGGTGATGTCGCCGTTGGCGACCACCGGGATGCCGACCGCCGCCTTGACGGCGCGGATGGTGTCGTATTCGGCGTCGCCCTTGTAGCCGTCGGCGCGGGTGCGGCCGTGCAGGGTCAGCATCTGGATGCCGGCCTGCTCGGCCAGGCGCGCGATGCGCAGGGCATTCTTGTTTTGGCGGTCCCAGCCGGTACGGAACTTCAGGGTGACCGGCACGTCGACGGCCTCGACCACCGCGTGCAGGATACGCTCGACCAGGTCCTCATGCTGCAGCAAGGCCGAACCGCACCAGCTGTTGCAGACCTTCTTGACCGGGCAGCCCATGTTGATGTCGATGATCTGGGCGCCGCGCTCGACGTTGAATTTGGCGCAATCGGCCAGGTCCTGCGGATCGGCGCCGGCGATCTGGACCGCCTTCGGCTCCATCTCGCCCGCGTGGTCGGTGCGCCGCGAGGTCTTTTCGCTGGCCCACAGGCGCGGGTTGGACGCCGCCATTTCGGATACCGCATAGCCCGCGCCGAGCTGCTTGCACAACTGGCGGAAGGGACGGTCGGTCACCCCGGCCATGGGGGCGACGAAGACATTATTACGCAGCGTGTAAGGACCGATTTGCACAGCGGAAAGTCACAGAAGTTTCTTGGGAACCTAGTATTTTACCCCAAGCGCTGCTCAAATTATCAGCAAATTTGTTGGAATTGTTGCGTGTACGATATTGGCAAGGTAGAAAAAAGGGGGGATGGAAACGTTGTCGAGGGTCTTGAGGGGTATCGCTAACAGGATGGGCTAACTCTTAGGTGGGAACTTGAGCCCCCGCCTTCGCGGGGATGACGACTCGACGGGTATCGCCGAAGTCACTGTCATTAGGTTTCACGCACCACTAAACAAGGTCATCCCCGCGCGGGCGGGGCCCCAAGTCCTGACCGAAGTTACTTATGGCAAATCATCCAGCGCCACCTGCCGAAGATGCTCCACCTCACCCCAGCTCACCAGCCTGAGCCTGCCCTCTTCCACCACGAAGCGGTTGACGCTCGCGTTATGCACCTTGAAATCGCGCGGGGTCTCCAGCGACAGCCCGAGCGCGGCGCGGTAGGCGCATTCGAGTACCCCGCCGTGCGCCACCAGCGCGAGGGTCTTGCCGGGATGCCCGGCCGCATGGCGCGCGATCGCCTCGGTCACACGCTCGAAAAACTGCCGGAAGCTCTCGCCCTGGTTCGTTCCGGGCGGGAGCTTCGCATCCACGTGCCGCGCCTGCCAGGCTGCGAAGTCGAGCGGAAAGCGGTCCGCGATCTCGCTGTACAGCAAGCCCTCGAAGCCGCCATAGCAGCGTTCGCGCAGCGCCGGGTCCTGCTCCAGCACCAGCCCACCCGCCGGCCGCGCACGCACGATGGCCTCGGCCGTCTGGCGTGCGCGCTGCAGGTCGCTCGACACGATGCGGTCGATCGGCTCGCCGGCCAGGGCCGCGGCCAGGGCGGCGGCCTGGCGTTCGCCCTCGGCGTTCAGGGCGATGTCGAGATGGCCCTGCAGGCGGCGCTCCGCGTTCCAGGCGGTCTCGCCGTGGCGGATCAATAACATCGTGGTCGCGCCCGCGGGCGCTGCTTCTATATTCGACAGCATGAGGTTCGTGCACCCGAACCTCGGGGCAGCCTTTGGTAAATGGTTATCTAAGCACTTCGGACATGACATCGGGGTTCAGCGAATACACGCCGAACATCCGCGCCTCGTCCAGGATATGCCCCTGGATGGCCAGCCGCGCCTCGACACCGGTGAAGCGCCCTTCCAGGGGCAGCCGCGGAATGTCGAGCGCGTACAGCGTAAACAAATAGGTGTGTATGCGCTCATCGTTCCAGGGCGGGCACGGCCCGTCGTAGCCATAGAACTCGCCCGCCATGTCGGGGTCGCTCGCGAACCAGCCCGTGTAGTCGTTCACGCCATGGCGCAGCTGGTGCTCGGTGCCGTTCTTGATGGTGAAAGGCACCAGCGGACCGGGCTTGCCGTGCGGCGTGACCATGTCCGAGAACATGCCCTCGGCCAGCGACTTCAGGCACACCGGGATATCGACCAGGGTCCAGTGGAAGAAGTCCACGCGCGGCAGCGAGGCCGGCACGGTGCGCCCTTCCTTGTTGACGTCGCTTCCCTCGGACGGCACGTCCGGGTCGTGGCAAATCAGCACCAGCGACTGGGTGCCGGCCGGCACCTCGTCCCAGGCGATATGCGGATTACGGTTGCTCGACAGCTTGACGTGCGTGACCGGGTCGATGACCGCGAACGCGCACTCGGACGGGATCTCCCCGCCATCGTCAAATGAATCGCTCCAGATTCTCATATGTCCTCCCAGGCCCTGATGCTATTGACCCCGCCCGGCGCCGCTTTGTTTCAGCGTGAAGTCCCGACCGGATCAACCTGCAGCCAGAACGTCACCGGGCCATCGTTTGTCAGAGACACCTTCATGTCGGCCCCAAAACGGCCGGTTTCGACGATGCCATGACGGGCCCGGGCCTGGCGCACGACATGGTCGAACAGGCGCCGGCCGTCTTCCGGCGCGGCGGCCGGCGAAAACGAGGGGCGCGTGCCCGATTTCGTGTCCGCCGCCAGGGTGAACTGGGGCACCAGCAGCAGGCCGCCGCCGGTGTCGGTCACGCTGCGGTTCATCTTGCCGGCGTCATCCGAAAAGACGCGGTAGGACAGCAGCTTGGCCAGCAGCGCCTCGGCCTCGCGCTCGGTATCGCCCTTTTCGGCGCAGACCAGCACCATCAGGCCGGGACCGATGGCGCCGACGGTGTCGCCGTCGACCCGCACTTGCGCGTCGCTGACTCGTTGCAGCAGCCCGATCATGCAGACACGGTCACGCGGGCGAACTTGCGCTTGCCCACCTGCACCACCACGCTGCCGGCGCCCACCTGCAGGCCCTTGTCGCTGACCACGGCGCCGTCGATGCGCACGCCGCCCTGGTCGATCATGCGCATGGCTTCCGAGGTCGAGGCGCACAGTCCGGCCTGCTTCAGCACCTGCGGCAGGCCCATCGGCGCACCCGACAGCGCCACTTCCGGCACCTCGTCCGGAATGCCGCCCTTGGAGCGGTTGACGAAGTCGGCCAGCGCGTCCTCGGCCGCCTGGGCCGAATGGAAGCGGGTCACGATCTCCTTGCCCAGCGCCACTTTCGCATCGCGGGGGTTGGCGCCGCCGGCGATCCCGGCCTTCAGGCGGGCGATATCGTCGAGCGAGCGGAAGGACAGCAGGTCGTAGTACTTCCACATCATCTCGTCCGAGATGCTCATCAGCTTGCCGAACATGGTATTGCCCGGCTCGGTGATGCCGATGGTGTTGTTCTTGGACTTGGACATCTTCTCGACGCCGTCCAGGCCCTCCAGCAAGGGCATGGTCAGGATGCACTGAGGCTCCTGGCCGTAGTCTTTTTGTAACTCGCGGCCAACAAGGAGGTTGAACTTCTGGTCGGTGCCCCCAAGTTCAAGATCTGCGTGCAAAGCGACCGAATCATAGCCCTGCATCAAAGGGTAAAGGAACTCATGCACCGCAATCGGAGTCCCACTCTTGTAGCGCTTGGTGAAATCGTCGCGCTCCATCATGCGCGCCACGGTGTAGCGCGAGGCCAGCTGGATCATCCCGCGTGCGCCCAGCGGATCGCACCATTCGGAGTTGTAGCGGATTTCCGTACGGCCGGCGTCCAGCACCAGGGATGCCTGGCGGAAGTAAGTCATCGCATTCGCCTCGACCTGCTCGCGGGTCAGCGGCGGACGGGTGGCGTTGCGGCCCGACGGGTCGCCAATCATCGAGGTGAAGTCGCCGATCAGGAAAATCACCTGATGGCCGAGGTCTTGTAGCTGGCGCAGTTTATTCAGCACCACGGTATGGCCCAGGTGCAAATCGGGCGCCGTCGGGTCCAGGCCGAGCTTGATGCGCAGGGGTGTGCCGCTCTGCTCGGAACGCGCCAGCTTCTGGGCAAATTCGCTTTCGATCAGCAGTTCGTCCACGCCGCGCTTGGCGATGGCGAGCGATTCGAGCACCTTGTCGGTCAGTGGCAGGGGTGTGGAAGGGTTCACCGGTTTGCCGTGTCCGGCCGATGCGTTGGAAGTCATAAATTCTTGTAGGAAAGAGGCTAAAACGGTTGTAGGACCATAACCTGTGGTATGATGCTCGATCTTGTTTCTGTTGCTTTGCGAAAACTTTTCAAAGCGACAAGAAATTACGGTCCCTAGAAGTTCAGCCGCAAATTTTAACTGATTGCATGAACCCTATACATAAAATCACTGGCAACCGCCTGCTGCAACTGCTCCCGAAGACCCGCAAGACGCGCATCGTCAGCGCCGGCGCCGTCTTCCTGAGCCTGTGCGCGTTCGGCGCTGTTGGCGTGGCTCCTATCGCACCAGACGCGTCGGATCTCCCCGTCAAGCAAGTCGCCCAGAATCTGGAACTGCCGAACCTGGCCGACCAGATCGCCGCCCTCCAGCAGGACGAGCAGCAATTCATCCGCGAAGAGCGTATCCGCCCAGGCGATTCGCTCGGCTCCCTCTTCAACCGTCTTGGCGTGAACGACGCCGACGCCCAGAAATTCGTCCGCTCGGACAAGGTCGCACGCCGCCTGCTGTCCCTCAAGAACGGCAAGCGCATCCAGGCCGAAACCGATGAGAACGGCTTGCTGCTGTCGCTGCGCGGCACCATCACCGAAGGCAAGAACGGCGATGCGCGCACCATCACCGTGGCGCGCAAGGGCGACGGCTTCAGCGTGACCGACATGCCCGCCAAGCTCGAGCGCCGTGTGGAAATGCGCTCGCGCGACATCACCAGCTCGCTGTACTCGGCCACCGACTCCAACGTCGACGGCGGCAGCCTGCCGGATTCGATCGTCGGCCAGATCATCGAGATGTTCTCGACCAGCATCGACTTCCGCTCGGACCTCAAGCGCGGCGACCGCTTCAGCGTGGTGTACGAAACCTATTGGCTCGACGGCGAACTGGTCAAGACCGGCCGCATCCTGGCCGGCGAGTTCGTCAACCGCGGCGTGGCTTACCAGTCGGTGTGGTACGAAGACCCGGTCACCAAGCAGGGCGGCTACTACACCCTGGACGGCAAGGCGCTGAAAAAGGCATTCCTGAAGTCGCCGCTCGAGTTCTCGCGTATCTCGTCGGGCTTCTCGATGCGCGTGCACCCGATCTCGGGCAAGTGGAAGGCGCACAAGGGCGTCGACTACGCGGCCGGCACCGGCACCCCGATCCGCGCGGTCGGCGACGGCACCATCGACTTCGCCGGCGTGTCCGGCGGCTACGGCAACATGGTCGTGCTCAAGCACTGGTCGAACTACAGCACCGCCTACGCACACATGAGCCGCTTCGCCAGCGGCCTGCGCAAGGGCCAGAAGGTCAGCCAGGGCCAGGTGATCGGCTACGTCGGCTCGACCGGCTGGTCGACCGGCGCCCACCTGCACTACGAGTTCCGCGTCGCCGGCCAGGCCAAGGACCCGAACCAGTTCAAGTCGCTGGCCCAGCAGCCGCTGAGCCAGTCCGAACTGTCGCGCTTCCGCATGGCGGCTGCCGAGATGAACCACCGCTTCTCGCTGCTGGCCCCGAGCGGCGGCACGACGATGGCTGCGCGCTGATCGTCGGCTTCTGAACGTGAAACGCCCTCCGCTGCTTCGTGCACCGGGGGGCGTTTTGTTTGGAGCTGTGGGCTGAGCTGATAAACTTGGGTCCCCGCCTTCGCGGGGATGACGTTCGGAAGGTGCAGGCCACAAGTACACACTCTGGCCTTCTACTTCAGCACGTCATCCCCGCGCAGGCGGGGACCCAAGTTTGCTCGCAGACCACCCACGCCCGCGTACACCAAGCAAAAACCATGACCCACACCCCCACCCTCTACATCGGCCTGATGTCCGGCACCAGCCTCGACGGCGTCGACGGCGTGCTGGCCGACTTCACGAACGGCGCCATCCGCACCCTGGCCGCCGCCTTCGCCCCCTTCCCGCCCGAACTGCGCGCCGAACTGATGGCCCTGCAAGCCGCCAGCCCGAACGAACTGGAACGCGAAGCCCTGGCCGCCAACGGCCTGGCCCTGGCCTATGCCGAGTGCGTGCGCGCCCTGCTGCCCTCGGCCGCCGGGCCGGTGGCCGCGGTCGCCGTCCACGGCCAGACCATCCGCCACCGCCCTGAGCTCGGCTTCACCCGCCAGACCAACAATCCGTCCCTCCTTGCCGAACTGACCGGCATCGACGTGATCGCCGACTTCCGCAGCCGCGACATCGCCGCCGGCGGCCAGGGCGCGCCCCTGGTGCCGGCCTTCCACGAAGCCGCCTTCGGCAAGCCGGGCACGCCGCGCGTGGTGGTGAACATTGGTGGCATCGGCAACATCAGCGTGCTGCATGGCGATGGCCGCGTGACCGGTTTCGATACCGGCCCGGGCAATGTCCTGATCGATTTGTGGATCGCACGCCACAAGGGGCAGCCCTACGACGAGGACGGCGCCTGGGGCGCCAGCGGCACGGTCGACGCCACCCTGCTGGAGATCCTGCTCGACGAGCCCTATTTCCGCCAGCCGGCGCCCAAGAGCACCGGCCGCGACCTGTTCCACGCCCAGTGGCTGGACGCCAGGCTTGCCCAATGCCCGGGGGTGGCGCCGGCGGACGTGCAGGCCACCCTCACCCGCCTGACGGCGCTGACGATCGCGCGCGCGATCCAGGGCGAGGGCGTGAAGCCGGATGCGGTGTATGTCTGCGGTGGCGGCGCCTACAACGCTACCCTGCTGCGCGACATCGGCGCGGCGCTGGACGGGGTGAAGGTGGAATCGACGGCGGCGCTCGGCGTGGCGCCGAACCGGGTGGAGGCGCTGGCCTTCGCCTGGCTGGGCTGGCGCTTCGCCACCCGCCAGCCGGGAAACCTGCCGGCCGTCACCGGCGCGCGCGGCCCGCGCATCCTGGGGGCGCTGTATCCCGCGTAAACGAAGACCAGGTCGCCACCTGCAGGGTTGGCGGCTCCGCTGGCGGGCTCGATTGCTCTTCGGCCAAGCATCGCCGGAGCGCCGGCCGCCGCGTCGGCGGCAGTGCCGCCGGCCCTACGGTGCGAGCCAGCGTCGCCATACCGCCGAAAATGAAAACGGCCCGCACTGGCGGGCCGTCACGACAACCCGGCAGCGCCGGGAGCCTGGGGAAAACTCAAGCCGAGAACGAGGAACCGCAGCCGCAGGTCGAGGTGGCGTTCGGGTTCTTGATGACGAACTGGGCGCCTTCGAGGTCGTCCTTGTAGTCGATTTCCGCGCCGACCAGGTACTGGTAGCTCATGGAGTCGATCAGCAGCTGGACGCCGTTCTTTTCCATCGTGGTGTCGTCTTCGTTGACGATTTCGTCAAAGGTGAAGCCGTACTGGAAACCGGAGCACCCGCCGCCCTGCACGAACACGCGCAGCTTCAGGTCGGGGTTGCCCTCTTCCTCGATCAGCTGTGCAACTTTCTGTGCGGCGCTGTCGGTGAAGTTGATCGGCGTGGGGATCGTGTCGTGCTCTTGCACTTCGGCGACTGCGGTCATGGATAAACTCCTGAATAAATTCAACTCCCGCCATTATAGACCGTTGGCGCGAGTCATGCTGCCGAGCCTTCGACAGCGTCGGCCAGATGAAACACCGGTTCGCCGGCTGGCTCGTGGGTGAGTTTCCCTGTTACCAAGGCCCCTCCGTGCATCTCGAGCAGGCGGTAGTGTACATCTCCATGTATGCGGCCTTTCGGCTGTAATTCAAGCAGTTCCGACGAATACACCGAGCCGGCGATATAACCATTGACCACCAGGCTGGCGCAGCGCACCTCGCCCTCGATGCGGGCGTGCTCGGAGACGATCAGCATGCTGTCGGCCCCGTCCACCGCGACCACGTTGCCGTGCACCTCGCCATCGATGCGCAAGCCGCCCGTGAAGCACAGGTCGCCCTCGATCCGGGCCGAAATGCCGACCAGGCTGTCAATTTCGCTTTTCGCTTGTCGACCGAACATAGCGCCACCCCTCAGAAAAGTTGAATGTGCATCAGTCAATTTACCGGGATCAATGAGAGCGGCGTTGATATAGATCGGTTGGCGGGAGCGCCGTCTTCCGTCTTTCAATGCGCGCCACTCGCCTCGAGCAGCGCACCCGGGCTCCGGCCTGCCGGCGGATCGATGATAAAACGCGGTAGCCAGAGCGCCAGCCCGGAATGCGGCAACACATGCCGCCGCGTCCCGCCCGACTGCGAACGCCGGGCCATGCCGCCTGTGCCGGTCAACGACCCGAACTTGAAATCCTTCATCACGTTGGCGAACAGGATGGCCGAGGAATAGGTGCCGGGACCGATGCGCACCGATACCTTGCCGCCGAAGCGCAAAGGATGATCCGGCTTCGGCTGGCGCCAGGTGCCAATCTCACCGTCCATTCCTTTTTTGCGGGTGGTCGATCCGGTCCGGTAGGGACGTGTGGCCAGGTAAGGCATGAGGCCGTCCAGCCACATCGCGTCATCGCCCCCGCCGTTGGCGCTGATGTCGATGACCAGGCTCGCCACGCCGGCGTCGCGGATGCGCTGGAATGCGTTGCGGGTAAAGTCCAGGAAGGCGGAAGGGTCATGCCAGGAAAAGCTCCCGATCGTCAGCACGGCGACCCCTCCGGGTTCAATGGCCAGCGCAAACTGCCGCCCGAAGTCATTCTCGTCGCGCAACCGGCGCGGGACGGCGCGGCTGCCTGGAAGATCGATGGTCTTTTGCACTCCCCCCTGCTCGACCGTCAGGCGGTAGCGTTCGGGCGCGCCCGCCAGCTTCCAGTGATAGAACCACCAACGCTCGGCGAGCAGTTGGGTCCGAAAGGCGGGCGTATCGCCGTGCACCAAGGCCAGCATGGCCGGCACCAGAGCTGAGGCATCGTTGCCGTTGATGGCGACGATGCGCGTGGGCGCCTCCGACGGCGTCCCTGCGCGCATCCATAGCGTGCCGTCGGCGCGGATGTCGATTTCGCATGGAAACAGCGCCCCGCCTGTTGCGAGCCAGGCCCGGGTCTCGGCGCGCCAGTCGGCATGGCCGACAAAGAAATGCCCATCGGCCAGCAAGGGATTCAGCCGGGCGAGCCGCCGCCAGGCCTCGTCGCGGCTCAGTTCCGCGGGCAGGTCTTGCAGAATTCGGCCGAGCGCCGCCTCGACGGCTTGTGGATCGCTGGAAAAACGTGGATCGGGGTGGAGGCGCGTGATCAAGTCCTGCAAGTGGACGGCATCCTCGCGCAACTGGGCGGCCGTGATGCTCGGCCCGAAGGCGGCAGCGGACAAGCTCGTCGTCCAGAACACGAAGGCTGCGGCGAGCCGAGCCAGGCCGGCTACTCGTATTTTGCTCATGACCCTCTTGTTTCCAGTAATATGTCTGTTGAAATAATATAGTCATTTTTCAACAAAGTATACCGATGAGCGAAACCAGCAATAGCCCCTACCGGGTCATCGATCGAGCCGCCCAGATCGAAGTACTAGCCTCACCGATCCGCCAGGAGATCGTCGACACCCTGGCCGCCCTGGGCGGTCAGGTCAGCACGGCAGAACTCGCACTGCAGCTCGGCAGGCATGCCGATGGGCTTTACTATCACTTGAAGGTCCTGTGCAAGGCTGGGCTGATTACGGAGTCGGCCGCGGGCGAGGAGGAAGCGCGCCGCTACGCGCTGCCCGGAGAAGCCACGCGCGCGCTGCGCCTGGCCTACCGTACGGACACCACGAAGGAGAAGCAGGCGCTGCGCAAGTTCGCACGCGCTCTGCTGAAGGTGGCGCAAGAGGATTTCGAAGAAGCGCTGGACATGCCGGACCTGGCGGCCTCGGGCGATGCCCGCGAACTATGGGCGTCGCGCAGCAAGGCGTGGCTGAGCCGGGAGGAAGTGATGGAGGTAAACGGGCTGCTGCAGCGCCTGTGCGAGCTGATGAGCCAGCCGCGCACGGCGGAGCGCGACCGCATCCTCAGCTGCACTTTCGTGCTGGCGCCCCACATCGCCCGGCCAAAGCGCCGGGGCGCAGGGGAAGCAGGAGATGCCGATCCGGACTGCGCGGAGGATTAGCCAGACGCAAGGGCGCGGCGAGCGCGTCAGGGCAGCAGAGCGACCTGCTTCAGGCCTTTCGATTCTTCCAGCCCGAACATCAGGTTCATGCACTGCACCGCCTGGCCCGAGGCGCCCTTGACCAGGTTGTCCTGCACCACCAGGATCACCACGGTCTTGCCGCCTTCCGGACGATGCAGCGCCAGGCGCAGCATGTTCGAGCCGCGGGTGGAGCGGGTTTCGGGGTGCGAGCCGAAGGGCATCACATCGACGAATTCGCTGTCCTTGTATTCCTCTTCGAACAAGGCCTGCAGCGCGGCGTCGTCGATGTCCTTGCTGAGGCGCGCGTACAGGGTCGCGTGCATGCCGCGGATCATCGGCACCAGGTGCGGGGTGAAGATCAGGCCGACCTGCTGGTCGGTATAGCGCTGCAACTGCGCCGAGGTTTCCGGGGTGTGGCGGTGGCCATGCACACCGTATGCCTTGAAGTTGTCGCTGGATTCCGAGAACAGGGTGCCGATCTCCGCCTTGCGGCCCGCGCCCGACACGCCCGACTTGGCGTCGGCGATCAGGCTGCCCGCATCGATGACGCCGGCCTTGAGCAGCGGGTAGAAACCCAGCTGCATGGTGGTCGGGTAGCAGCCCGGGTTGGCGATCAGGCGCGCCTTCCTGATGTCTTCGCGGTTCAGCTCCGGCAGGCCGTAGACGGCCTCTTCCAGCAGCTCGGGCGCGGTGTGCTCGATCTTGTACCATTTCTCGAAGGTGGCGCGGTCCTTGAGGCGGAAGTCCGCCGCCAGGTCGATCACCTTCACGCCCGCCGCCAGCAGCGCCGGGGCCTGGGCCATGGCGACGCCGTGCGGGGTGGCGAAGAACACCACGTCGCACTGGGTCAGGTCGGCCTTGTCCGGGCTCGAGAAGGCCAGGTCGACCACGCCGCGCAGCGAGGGGAACATGTCGGCGACCGGCAGGCCGTCTTCCTTGCGCGAGGTGATCGCGGTCAGCTGGACATCCGGGTGGACGGCCAACAGCCGCAGCAATTCCACGCCCGTATATCCGGTTCCGCCAACGATGCCAACTTTGATCATGTTCTTTCCTTCGGTAATGGTGATAAGGCCCTGTCAGGACGAGGCTGCAATTTTAACAGCGATGCGCGCCAGGGGCGGCGCGCCACTCCGGTTTGCCGCCCCGCTCCAGCCGCTATAATTTCGGAATGAAAATGATCTCCATCGGCGAGCTGGCCAAGCGCACCGGCGCCAGCGTGCGCTCGCTGCGCCACTACGAACAATCCGGATTGCTGGACACGATCCGGCAAGACAACGGCTACCGCCTGTTCGATGAATCCGCGGTCCAGTTCGTCGAACGCATCCGCGTGTTGCTGCACAACGGCTTCACCCTGGACGAGATCCGGCCCGTGGCCTCGATGCTCGCGCCACAGCCGCCCGACATGCGCACCGTCTGCGCCGACGTGATCGCCCTCTACCACGACAAACTGGACGAGCTGGACCAGCGCATCGCCGCGCTGGCGCAGATCCGCGCCAGCGCCGGCGCGCGCCTGGCCTTTCTCGAGGAACAGCGCCGCGGCGGCGGGCCCTGATCAAGGCTTCGGGTGGTCGAGCGCGGCGGGAATCGGGTGCGCCGGCGTTTCCGCATCCCAGGTTACCGAGAGCACGCACCAGCGCGCGCCGTCGTGCAGCAGCTGCAGGCTGTTGACGCCGCGCCGCTGCACCGGGCCGTCCGGGCGGTCGCGCGTTTCATAGCTGCTGTAGACATGGGCGATGTGGCCGAACTGGCTCACCTGGTGCGCCACTTCGCGCTCGTAGAAGCCGCGCTGGCCGAACAGGCGCTCGTTGAGGGCCGCGAACTGGCGCGGCGTCTGGGGAGCGGCCCCGAAGCCGCCGGCGCCGTGCGAAGTCGGCGTGACCAGGGCGCCGGGGGCGAACATCTTGAACATGCGCTCCCAATCCTTTTTCGCGCCGGCGGGGCCGGACACGATGTCGTACAGGGTCGGCGCGACCGCCGCCAGCGAGCGGCCGTCCTGGCTGTCCTGGGCAGGGCCGCAGGCCGGCGCGGTGCCGAGCGGATTGTCCTGGGCATGGACGGGCGCCGCCAGGGCCAGGCTCAGGGCAAACAAGGGGGCGATCAAGTTAGGGCGTTGCATGCGGGTTCCTCCGTTGGTGCGCGAACGTGCGCGGAACACCATCGTGAAGGCTGACACTAATGGCAGAGTCAAGCACCCGCCTTACCCGGATTGCATGAAACGACCGTCCTATTCCCGCTTCTGTTGTGAAAGTGCCTCGGAGTTTTCCGATTTGCGTTTTTGACTGAAAAACACGCGCGGCCTGCGCTGGTCCTTTCCAAGCTCACGCCCGTCATCCATGAGCGCCTGGAAATAGAACGATCGTGTCATTTTTCCGGTGGAACTATCCGCAGCGAATATTTACGTGCATACAGGAAACGGTGTGGCGCTTGAGCCAGCGTTGCCATTCGCCGTAATCTGGCCCAGCCGGCAAACCCATACAACCTACAACGGAGACACCATGATCAAGCGGATCGTTCAATGGATCGGCGCGGCCCTGCTCGCCCTCTCGCTCTTCCCTGCGCAGGCTTCGGCCGCCGGCTACACCCAGACGCGCTACCCCATCGTGCTGGTGCACGGCTTCCTCGGCTGGGACGCCATCGGCCCCTACGACTACTGGTTCGGCATCGCCGACGCCCTGCGCAAGGATGGCGCCCAGGTCCACATCGCCCAGGTCACCGCGGCCAACAGCACCGAAGTGCGCGGCGAGCAGCTGCTGGCCTACGTCAAGCGCGTGATGGCGGCCACCGGGGCGCACAAGGTCAACCTGATCGGCCATAGCCACGGCGGACCGACCGTGCGCTATGTCGCCTCGGTGGCGCCCCAGCTGGTCGCCTCGGTGACCAGCGTCGGCGGCGTGCACAAGGGCGCGCCGCTGGCGGACATCGTGCGCGGCACGGTTGCCCCGGGTTCCTTCTCCGAGACCGCGCTGGCGTCCATCGTCAATGGCGTGGCGGGCACGATCGCCTTCCTGTCGGGCGACGGCAGCACCCAGATGTCGACTGCGGCGCTGGCCTCGATGACCACGGCCGGCGCGGCCGCCTTCAACACGCGCCATCCGCAGGGCGTACCGCGCAGCGCCTGCGGCGAAGGCGACTACCAGGTCAAAGGCGTGCACTACTTCTCGTGGAGCGGCGCCCAGCCCTTCACCAACCTGCTCGACCCGATCGACGCGTCGATGGCCCTGCTCTCGCTGGCCTTCCGCGGCGAGAAGAACGACGGGCTGGTAGGCAGCTGCTCGAGCCGGCTGGGCCGCGTGATCCGCGACGACTACGCCATGAACCACCTGGATGAAGTCAACCAGGTGGCGGGGCTGGTCAACCTGTTCGAGACCAATCCCAAGACCATCTACCGCCAGCAGGCCAACCGCCTGCGCGAGATGGGGCTGTAAGCATGCGGCGCAGCCAGACCATGGTCAAGGAAGCGGTGGCCTTGCTGGCTGCCGCCGCGCTGCTCGGAAGCCTGCTGTGGTGGGCTGCGCAGCGCGGCGGCGCCGCGGCGCCCGCCGCTGCCACGCCCTCCCCTGTCCCTGCCAATGCGCCGGCCTTCGCCCGCTCGCTCGAAGGCACGCGCACCGACGGCGCGCTGGCGGTCGGCGTGGACGACGTGCTGGTGGCCGACGAGGAACTGGTCGAACTGTTCGACTACTACCTGGCGGCGGTCGGCGAGAAGACGCCGGAACAGGTGCGCGCGCAGATCGAGCGCGAACTGGAGCGGCGCCTGCGTCCGCCGGCATCCGGCGCCGCGAAGGCGCTGCTGGGACGCTACCTGGACTACAAGCGGGCGCTGGCGGCGCTGGAACACCGCAAGGACCTGGCGGGCGCCGGCGTCACGGCGATCCGCAAGCGCCTGCTCGCCATGCGCGCCCTGCGCGCGCGCTACTTCAGCGCGCAGGAGACCCGCGCGATGTTCGGGCGCGAGGACGGCGAGCAGCAGGATGCGCTGGCCCGTCTCGAGGTGCGCCAGGACCGCAGCCTGGATCCCGAGCAGAAGCGCGAACGCCTGGCCGCGCTCGACGCCGCCCTGCCGCCCGAGCTCAGGGAAGCGCGCGCGGCGCCCTTGCGCGTGGCGCAGCTGGAGGAATCGGTGGAGCGCCTGCGCGCGCAGGGGGCCGGTGAGGAGGCGGTGTTCCAGGCGCGGGCGGCCGCCTTCGATCCCGAGGCGGCGCGCAGGCTGGCCGAGGTGGACCGGGAAGAGGCGGACTGGAAGCGCAGGATAGGCGCTTACCTGGACGCGCGCCGCACGCTGCAGGATGCGGGAGCGCTGGCGGCGCTGCGGGGGCGCTTGTTCTCGGAGGAGGAGCAGCGCAGGTTGCCGGCGTATGAGGAGGGGATGCCGTAGGAGTGCAAAGGATATTTGCATAGCTGCGGCCCCGTGCAAACATCGTTTGCCAATAGGCCGTCATCCCCGCCTTCGCGGGGATGACGTTCTATAGCCCGTAGTCAGTGGCGACGACACCGCTGGGCAACGGCCCAAAACAAAAAAGCCGCCGGCTTCGCAGCAGGCGGCTTTTGCAACAGCGCACAAGGCGCTGTGGATGCGATTAACGCTTCGAGAACTGCTTTGCGCGACGTGCTTTGCGCAGACCAACTTTCTTACGTTCGACTTCACGGGCGTCACGGGTGACGAAACCGGCACGTGCCAGGTCGCCCTTGAGGCCTGCGTCGTAGTCGATCAGTGCGCGGGTGATGCCGTGACGGACGGCGCCAGCCTGGCCCGATTCGCCACCGCCGTGCACGTTGACCTTGATGTCGAAACGCTCGACGTTGCCGGTCAGTTCCAGCGGCTGACGGATGACCATCAGGCCGGTCTCGCGCGAGAAGTATTCCGATGCCGGCTTGCCGTTCACGATGATCTGGCCGGTGCCGGCCTTGATGAACACGCGAGCGACTGCACTCTTGCGACGGCCGGTGCCGTAGTTGTAGTTACCGATCATGTCAGTTCCTTAGAGAGTCAGTGCTTGAGGTTGCTGTGCTGCGTGCGGGTGGGTGCCTTCCGCGTACACTTTCAGCTTCTTGATCATGGCGTAGCCCAGCGGGCCCTTCGGCAGCATGCCTTTGACAGCCTTTTCCAGGGCACGGCCCGGGAAGCGCTGTTGCATTTTCAGGAAGTTGGTTTCGTAGATACCGCCCGGGTAGCCCGAGTGACGGTAGTAGGTCTTGGCGGTGGCCTTGGTGCCGGTCACGCGCAGCTTGCCTGCGTTGACGACGATGATGAAATCGCCGGTATCGACGTGCGGAGTGAATTCTGGCTTGTGTTTGCCGCGCAGTCGGAGTGCCACTTCGCTGGCAACACGTCCGAGGACCAAGTCCGTCGCGTCAATCACAAACCAGTCGCGCTGGACTTCATGGCCCTTAGCGGAAAAAGTTTTCATGTTGACTTCCTAATCAAAAAATTGCTCAAATGGTGGTTCCGCCCCAAACATCAGCGGACTCGTCCTTATTGTCTTTTCCTGAGCAAACGGAAAGCCCACGATGATAGCCCAGCAGGGTTGTCACGTCAATCCGCATTCGGCATCCTGTCGCTTTTTACTGCCCGCCCCCGTTTTAGCGCAAGATGTTTCCGCTGAGCTAACCCACACTCCTATTTTGATGCAGTAGTGAAACTATAGATTGACCCCGGAAAGAGGAGCAACTTACCATATTGGCAACCTCAAGGAGACCCAGTGAAGATGTATCCTGTATTCCGCGCCGCCCTCCTGCGCGCCGCCCTGCCCCTGCTCGTGGCGGCAGGCCCCGCGGGTGCCGCCGCCCCGGAGTCCTCCGCCCCCGCCTCCCCGCCGGCCGCGGCCCGCAGCTGCCACCTGCCCGGTTCGGTCGACGCCCTGCGCTGCGTCAGCGTTCCGGTACCCCTCGACTACGCCGAGCCGCGCGCCGGCACGCTCAAGCTGCACGTCACCGTCGCCCCGGCCTTCCGCCAGGGCACGCGCGGCGATCCGCTGTTCGTACTGGCCGGCGGTCCCGGCCAGGCCGGCACCGACGTGCTGAGCATGCTGAACACCGCCTTCCACCGGGTGCGCGCCACCCGCGACATCGTCTTCATCGACCAGCGCGGCACCGGCCTGTCGGGCAAGCTCGATTGCAAGAGCAAGCCCGAGCACGAGCGCATGAGCGAGCAGGAACTGGAAGCCGAGCTGCGCGCCTGCATCACCGGAACCCGCGCGCGCTACGCCGCCTACACCACCGCGGCCAGCGCGCGCGACATCGAGCAGGTGCGCCGCGCGCTCGGCTACCGCCAGGTCAATCTCTGGGGCGGTTCCTATGGCACGCGCCTGGGCCAGGCCTATGCGCGCGCGTATCCGGCCAGCGTGCGCAGCCTGGTGCTGGACGGTGTCGCCGCCCCCGACCAGGTGATCCCGGCCGGCGCCCGCGATGCCCAGGCCGCGCTCGACGCCGTGTTCGCCCAGTGCGCCAGGGATGCGGCCTGCAACAAGGCCTTCCCCGCCCTGCGCGCCGAGTTCGATGCGCTGGTGGCCAGGCTGGAGCGCGGCGGCATTCCCCTGAGCCTGCCCGATCCGCGCACCGCGCAGCCGGTCAGCTTCACCCTCACCGCCGGACGCTTCCTGGGCACCGTCCACAACATCCTGTATGCGCCGGCCGACGCGCGCCGCCTGCCCTTCCTGATCCACAGCGCCAGCCAGGGCCGCTGGGGGCCCTTCATCGCGCGCCAGAACCTGAGCAGCGACTTCGGCCTGGACGCCGACATGTCCATGCTGCTGTATCTCGCCGTGGTCTGCGCGGAGGACGTGCCGCGCATGACGCCGGCCCTGCTGGCGCAGGACACGGGCCAGCTGACCAAGACCCTGGCCGACCAGATCCCCGGGATGTGCCGGACCATGAACGTGCCGCCCGCACCCGCGCCGGCGCCCGCGCCCATCGAGGCTCCGGCCCTGCTGCTGTCGGGCGCGCTCGACCCGGTGACGCCGCCGCACCGCGCCGCCAGCGCCGCGAAACGCATGCCGCGCGCCCAGCAGGTCGTGGTGGCGAATGCCGGCCATGGCGTCTCGCAGCTGGGCTGCGCGCCGCGCCTGCTGCGTGAATTCCTCGACCGGCCCCAGGCCAGGCTGGACGCGGCCTGCATGGCCGAGATCCCGGCCCCGACCTTCCAGCTCGGCAGCGCCGGGCCGCAACCTTGATGTTTCCCCGATTCCCGACCGGCGACCGACCATGATTGAAGTCCACGATGTACGCAAGTCCTTCGGCGCCGTCCAGGCGCTGGGCGGCGTTTCCTTCACCGCGCGCGACGGCCAGATCACTGCGCTGCTCGGCCCCAACGGCGCCGGCAAGACCACCCTGCTGCGCACCCTGGTCGGCCTGCTGCGGCGCGACCACGGCAGCATCCTGGTCGGCGGCGTCGACCCGGAAAAGGATCCGATGACGGTGCGCCGCGACATCGGCTTCCTCACCGACCAGTTCGGCCTCTACGAGCGCCTGAGCACGCGCGAATACCTCACTTATTTTGGTGAGCTCAACGGCATGGGCGGCGTCGCGCTGGGGCGGCGCATCGAGGAAGTATCGGACCTGCTCGGCATGGACGACATCCTGGCGCGCCGCACCAAGGGCTTCTCGCAGGGCCAGCGCATCAAGGTGGCCCTGGCGCGCACCCTGCTGCATCGCCCGCGCCACCTGCTGCTCGACGAACCGAGCCGCGGCCTGGACGTGATGAGCACGCGCGCGCTGCGCACCGCGCTGGCCGCCCTGCGCGCCGACGGCTGCTGCGTGATCATGGCGACCCACGTGATGCAGGAAGTGATCCACCTGTGCGAAGACGTGATCGTGATCGCCAAGGGCCATACCGTGGCCCAGGGCTCGCCCGATGAACTGTGCCGGCGCACCGGCATCGCCAACCTCGAAGACGCCTTCGTCAGCCTGGTCGGCACCGAAGAAGGGATCGCATGAAATCCAAACTCCTGATCGTGTTCCGCAAGGAGCTGCGCGAGACGCTGCGCGAAAAGCGCACCCTGGCCACCCTCATCCTGATGACCTTGCTCTACCCCTTCATCATCGGCCTCACCCTCAACCAGATCATCAGCAAGAACACCAAGACCGAACGCGAAGGCATCGAGCTGGCGGTGATCGGCGGCGCCAGGGCGCCGACCCTGATGGCCCAGCTGGGCCAGAAGAACATCACGGTCAAGGAAGCGGCGCCGATGAACGACGAGGCCATCGCCGAGATGCTGCGCGCCAAGCAGGCCGTGGCCGTGCTGCGCCTGTCCGAGGATTTCGCCGACAACTACCAGGCCATGCGCCCGGCGCGGATCGAGGTCTGGTTCGACTCGGCGGCCGAACGCGGCGCCCAGCGGCGCGAGGTGGAGGAAGTGCTGGAAGCCTACGGCAGCAACATCGCCAGCGCGCGACTGCTGGCCCACGGCGTGTCGCCGGCGGCCCTGAACCCGATCCAGGTCCAGCGCTACGACACCGGCACCAATGCCTCGCGCTCGGCGGCCTTCATCGGCGGCATGATCGGCGTGCTGTTCTTCCCGGCCTTCATGCTGACCATGGCGGCGGCGATCGACAGCACCGCGGGCGAGCGCGAACGCCGCTCTTTCGAGGTACTGATGGCCCAGCCGGCCGACACCTGGGAGCTGGTGGGCGGCAAGTGGCTGGCCGCCAGCGTGCTGGGCGTGATCGGCGTGACCGCCTCGCTGCTGATCGGGCATGCGATCTTCAAGTGGCTGCGCCTGGAGGAGATCGGCATGTCCTGGAGCATGGGCTGGAGCACCCTGCTGCTGGTCTGCCTGGTCGCGGTGCCGCTGTCCCTGCTGGCGGGCGCGCTCTACGTGGCGCTGGCGATGCATTCCAAAACCTTCAAGGAAGCCCAGACCATCCTGAGCATCGTGCTGATCGCACCGCTGGTGCCGGGCATGGTGGTGTCCTTCCTCGACCTCAAGACCGCGCAGTGGATGTATCTGGTGCCGATGCTGGCCAACCAGACCCTGGCCAAGGAAGCGGCCAAGGGCGGCGACGTGGGCGCGCTGCCTTATCTGCTGACCTTCCTGTGCTCGCTCATCCCCGCGCTGGCCGTGGTGGCGTTTGCGAGCTGGCGCATGAAGAGCGAGAAGTATGTGTTGTCGGTGTGATGGACGGCTGCGCGAGAGCTGGCTGAACGCGTCGGCGCCGGGAGGCCGGCCAACGCGATCCCCGCGCCTGTCTTACAATAACCCGGCATTGAGCAACCGCGGAGAATCTACATGGAAGTGAAAGTCAGCTGGAATGGCCCCTCGGGCATGAGTTTCCGGGCCGAGACCGGCAGCGGCCACCTGGTGGCCATGGATGGCGCGCCCGATGGCGGCGGCCACAACCTGGCCCCGCGCCCGATGGAGATGGTGCTGCTGGGTACCGGCGGCTGCACCGCCTACGACGTGGTCCTGATCCTCAAGCGCAGCCGCGAGGACGTGCGGGGCTGCGACGTGACCCTGCAGGCGGAGCGGGCGGAGACGGATCCGAAGGTCTTCACCAAGATCAACTTCCACTTCGTGGTCACCGGCCGCAACCTCAAGCCGGCCACGGTGGAGCGCGCGATCAACCTGTCGCACGACAAGTACTGCTCGGCGTCGATCATGCTGGCCAAGACGGCGGAGATCACGCATTCGTACGAGATCGTGGAAGTTTGAGTTAGTCTAAAAACCGTCATTCGACTCAAACGTAATACGCCGTCGTCGTCATCACCTTCGACATCGCCTTCATCGCCATGCGCACCGGCAGCGGCGTCTCCGACGCGCCCAGCGCCTGGGCCTTGGCGCCGTGCGCCACTTCATCCACCCGCATCTGCTCGACGATCGCGCGCGACTTGGCGTCCTGCGGGGGCAGCATGGTCAAATGGCTGTCCAGGTGCGCTTCGACCTGGCGCTCGGTCTCGACCACGAAGCCCAGGCTGTGCTTGTCGCCGATCCTGGCCGCGATGCTGCCCAGCGCGTAGGCGCCGGCATACCACAAGGGATTGAGCACGCTCGGCTGGGAGCCGAGTTCGGACAGGCGCTGCGCGGTCCAGGCCAGATGGTCTTCCTCCTCGCGGCCGGCCTGCTCGAACTGGGCGCGCATTTCCGGCGTCTGGGCGAAGCGGGCCTGCGAGTCGTACAAGGCCTGGGCGCAGACCTCGCCCACGTGGTTCACGCGCATCAGGCCGGCGCTGTGGCGCCTTTCCTCGTCGCTCAGCTCGCAGTCGACGGCGTGCGCGCCCGGATTGGGACGCGACATCGAGGCCACGCCGCCCACCACGCGCAGGGCCTTGTCGAAGCCGACGATCAGGTGGTCCAAAGGAGAAATAAAACGATTCGCTACCATAGGAGTCAAGGGTCAAGTCGCCAAAGCGCCATTATATTCCCTGCGCCGGTCCCTGGCCGCCGGTCTGCCCCTTCTTGCGTTCGATCCAGTCGGCCAGCGGCCCGACCGGGTCCAGGCCCGAGATGTTCTTCGCCACGCCCAGGTTGAGTTCGAGCAGGAAGGGAATCGACTCCGCCGGCACTTCCGGACAGTGGCGCTGGAAGGCCTCCATGAAGCGCCCGGACTCCACCACCGGCATCACCTTTTCCCCGCTCATGTACTGCAGCACGCTGGCGATGCTGTGGCCCTTGCCGAGGGTGTAGTAGATGAAGCGGTTGTAGTCGCGGTCGACCTTCTTGAAGTCGATCGTTTCCTTGGTCATCAGCCCGGCCAGGTAGACCAGGCCCAGCGCCACGCGGAACCAGTCGGTAGCTTCGTCCCGGCCATGTCCTTCGCGCATCAGGAGCAGGAGCCTGTCTTGGATGGCAGTGTTCATATGTCCATTATCCATATTTCCCGGCCGAGTAGGCAAAGTGTTTACGAAAAGAAACTACCCATGCCGCGTAACATCGCTTTTCTGCAGTCCAGTCCCCTGTTTCGCCCGTGCGTCGCAATAAGGCCACGTTACCTATGACAATTTAATACAATGCAAGTGTCGAAAAAGTGCTTGCAATCTGTACATACATTCTTGCACACATGCATCTGGAGTTTTCATGGAATTACGCATCCGCAATTTGTCCAAGACTTACGCCAACGGCGTGGTCGCGCTGGACCGTGTCACGCTGAACATCCCGGCCGGGATGTTCGGCCTGCTCGGTCCGAATGGCGCGGGCAAATCGACCTTGATGCGGATCCTGGCCACCTTGCAGGAATGCGATTCCGGTTCGGTCTTCCTGGACGACATCGACGTCCTCGACGAAAAGGATGAAGTACGCGCCATGCTGGGCTACCTGCCGCAGGATTTCGGCGTCTACCCGAAAGTGACCGCTTACGAACTGCTCGACCACTTCGCCCAGCTCAAGGGCGTCTCGAACAAGGCCCGGCGGCGCGAGGTGGTCGACGGCCTGCTCCAGCAGACCAATCTATGGGAAGTGCGCGACCAGCGCCTCGGCACCTTCTCGGGTGGCATGCGCCAGCGCTTCGGCATCGCCCAGGCCCTGCTGGGCGACCCGCGCCTGATCATCGTCGACGAGCCGACCGCGGGCCTCGACCCGCAGGAGCGGGTGCGCTTCCACAACCTGCTGTCCGACATCGGCGAAGACCGCACCGTGCTGCTGTCGACCCACATCGTGTCCGATGTGGCCGACCTGTGCGCCCACATGGCGATCATCAACAAGGGCCAGGTGCTGCTGTGCGGCGAGCCGCAGGACCTGATCTACGGGATCGAGGACTATATCTGGGCGCGCGTGGTCACCAAGCAGGAACTGCCCGAATTCCAGAAGCGCTACGCGGTCATCTCCACCCGCCTGCTGAGCGGCCGCACCCTGATCCACGTGTATTCCGAGGACGATCCGGGCGACGGCTTCGAGCCGGCCCGCGCCAGCCTGGAAGACGTCTACTTCGCCACCATCGCCGGCCGCTACAATCCGGCGGCGGGGAACTGCTGACGTGAATGCCCGTGCCGTGAGTCCCCTGCTGTCCATCGCCCGTTTCGAAGCGGGACAGCGCCTGCGCCTGTTGTCCACCTGGGTGTATTTCTTCGGTTTCCTGGCCCTGGCCATGCTGTGGATGGCTGCTGCCGGCGGCGTGTTCCGGGACGCCGTGGTGTCCTTCGGCGGGCGGGTCATGATCAACGCCCCGCGCCAGATCGCGCTCACGGCGGCCCTGCTCGGCTGCTTCGGGGTGGTGGTGACGGCGGCCGTGATGGGCCGCTCGGTGCAGCAGGACTTCGAGCACCAGATGCACCACTTTTTCTTCAGCGCGCCGATCCGCAAGTACCATTATGTCTTCGGCCGCTTCCTGGGCGCCTTCGCGGTGCTGGCGGTGATCTTCTCGAGCATCGTGCTGGGCGCCTGGCTCGGGACCTTCATCCCGGGCGTGGCGCCGGACCGCCTGGGGCCGACCAGCCTGGCGGCCTTCGTCCAGCCCTACCTGTTTACCCTGCTGCCCAACATCTTCATCTTCGGCGCCATTTTCTTCGTGCTGGCCGCCCTGACCCGGCGCATGCTGCCGGTCTACGTGGTCAGCGTCGTCATGATGATCGGCTATGTGATCGCCCCATCGCTGGCGCGCGACCTCGACTACAAGACCCTGGCGGCCCTGATCGATCCCTTCGGCACCACCTCGCTGATCCGCCTGACCGAGTACTGGCCGATCGCCGAGCGCAACACGCGCGCCGTGGCGCTGGAAGGCGTCTACCTGGTCAACCGCCTGGTCTGGACCGCCCTGGGCGCCGTGGTGCTGCTGCTCGGCTACTGGCGCCTGCACCTGATCGGCGACGTGGATGCGCGCGGCCGCGGGCGCGGCCTGGCCGAGACGCCGGTGGAACTGGCCCACAGCGCGGTCGACACGGTCGAGGCGCCCGATTTCGCCGGCCGCAGCCTGGCCGTGCTGCTGGTGAAGACCACCTGGTACAACCTGCGCGAATCGGTCAAGAACGTCTATTTCGCCGCGCTTGCCGTGGCCGGCGTGCTGGCCCTGGTCGCCAGCTCGCTCGACCTGGGCGCGATCTACGGCACCTCGACCTATCCGGTGACCTACATGGTGCTGGAGATGATCCGCGACGTGTTCGAGCTGTTCGTGCTGGTGGTCACCGTCTTCTATGCGGGCGAACTGGTCTGGCGCGACCGCGACCAGCGCATCGCCCAGATGCTCGACGCCCTGCCGGTGCCCAGCTGGCTGCCGCTGGCCGCCAAGACCCTGGCCCTGGTCGGCCTGCAGGCCTTCCTGCTCCTGGTCGCGATGCTGACCGGGATGCTGATCCAGCTGTTCAAGGGCTATTTCGGGCTGGAGCCGGGGCTCTACCTGCGCACCCTGTTCACCGTGATGCTGCCGGAATATATGCTGATCGCGGTGCTGGCGATCGCGGTGCAGGTGATCGTCAACCACAAGTACCTGGCCTACTTCATCCTGATCGGCTATTACCTGCTGGTCGTCACCATGGGAATCCTGGGCGTGGACCATCCGCTGGTCCTGTATGGCATCAGCCCGGAAGCCCGGTACTCGGCGATGAACGGCTTCGGCCACTACCTGCTGCGCGAGCACCTGTTCCAGCTCTACTGGGCCGGCGCCGCCGTGATGCTGCTGGTGGCGGCGCGCGTGCTGTGGCCGCGCGGCGTCGACACCGGCCTGCGCGAGCGCCTGCGCCTGGCGCGCCAGAACCTGTCGCCGCTGGTGCTGGGCGGCTTTGGCGCCGGCTTCGCGCTGTTCGCCGGCATGGGCATCCTGCTGTGCTACGAGATGGCGGCCGGCGACTACCAGACGCCGTGGCAGCGCGAAGCCACGCGCGCACGCTACGAGCAGCGTTACCACCGCTTCAAGGCCCTGCCCCAGCCGCGCATCGCCGACGTCAACCTCGAAGTGGCGATCCGTCCCGAGGAACGCGCGCTGAGCGTCAAGGGCTACTACCAGCTCGAGAACCGCAGCGGCGCGCCGCTGGCCGACGTGATCCTCTACCAGCAGCGCGGGGCGACGCTGGCGGCCAAGTTCTCGCAGCCGGCCACGCTGGCGCGCGCCGACGCCGAGCATGGCTTCTACCACTACCGCCTGGCCACGCCGATCGCGCCGGGCGCGCGCGTGGCGCTCGAATTCCGGGTCGACTACGTGCCCGGCGGCCTGCTGGGCGTGATGCAGGACACCCCGGTGGTCGGCAACGGCACCTTCTTCACCAATGCCGTGCTGCCGCGCATCGGCTACCAGCCTTCGGTCGAACTGGAGGACGAGCGCGAGCGCAGCCGCCACGGCCTGTCGCCGCGCGAACGCATGGCGGCGCGCGACGACGCGGCCGCGCGCGCCAACAACCTGCTCGGCAACGACGCCGGCTGGATCAACTTCGACGCCGTGGTCAGCACCAGCCCGGACCAGATCGCGATCGCGCCCGGCACCCTGGAACAGGAGTGGATGGACAAGGGCCGGCGCTACTTCCACTACCGCATGGACAAGCCGATCCTCAACATGGTCGCCTTCCAGTCGGCGCGCTACGAGGTGCGCCACGACCGCTGGCGCGACGTGACCATCGACGTGTTCTATCATCCGGGCCACGAGTACAACGTCGACCGCATGATCAAGGGCGCGCAGGCGGGCCTGGACTACGGCGTGCGGCGCTTCAGCCCCTACCAGTTCCGCGAACTGCGCATCGTCGAGTTCCCGCGCTACGCCAGCTATGCCCAGGCCTTCCCCGGCACCATCCCGTTCTCGGAAAGCGCCGGCTTCATCGCCAAGGTGGACCCCACCTCGCCCAAGGACATCGATTATCCGTTCTACGTCGCCGCCCACGAGACCGCGCACCAGTGGTGGGGCCACCAGATGGTGGGCGCCGACACGCGCGGCGCGACGGTGCTGTCGGAGAGCCTGTCCGAATACACCGCCCTGATGGTGATGAAGCGCGCGGTCGGTCCGCACAAGATGCGCCGCTTCCTGCGCTACAACCTGGATGCCTACCTGATGGGCCGCGCCATGGAGCGCCGCAAGGAGCTGCCGCTGGCGCATAACGAGAACCAGGACTATGTCCATTACCGCAAGGGCAGCCTGGCGCTCTACCTGCTGCAGGACCTGCTGGGCGAGGACACCGTGAACGGCGTGCTGCGCCAGCTGCTGGCGCAGCACGCCTACCGCGGCGCGCCCTACCCCACCGCGAGCGCCCTGGTCGACGGCCTGCGCGCGGTCACCCCGCGCGACAAGGCCTACCTGATCGACGACCTGTTCGAGACCATCACCCTGTACGAGAACCGCGCCGAGAGCGCCACGGTGCGCCAGCGCCGGGACGGCAAGTACGAGGTGACGATCCGCGCCCACGCCGGCAAGGTGCGCGCAGGCGAACTGGGCGACGAGAAGCCGGCGCTGTTGCGCGACTACATCGAATTCGGCGTCGACGACCGCGACGGCAACCCGCTGGTGCGCGAGCGGCGCCTGGTCGACAAGGCCGCCCAGGCCGTCACCCTGGTGGTGGACGCGCGTCCGGGACGCGCGGGCATCGATCCGGACAACAAGCTGATTGACAGAAAACCAACAGACAATATGCTTCCTGTCGACAACCTTTGATTCTCGGGATATCATCGACTTACTAACCTCCGGAAGGAAGATCATGTCGAACGTGGTTGCCGAGATCGCAGAAAAGATCCAGACGCTGAGCGCGTCGGAAAAGCACGAGCTGCTGCGCCTGTTGGTGCAGGATATCGATGGTATCGACGAGGACGCGGATGAGGCGTGGCGCAACGAGGTGGTGCGCCGGGTGAAGGCGATCCGCAACGGCGAGGCGGCCATCCGCGCGCTGCAGGAGTGGCAGGAATAATATCCCTGGATAAGGGGGAATAAAAAACCGCGGCTTGACCGCGGTTTTTGCATGTGGGGCTCGCGGGTGCGGGCCTTTTTCTTTTGTACGGGGTGTGCGGGCAAACTTGGGTCCCCGCCTTCGCGGGGATGACGTGCTTATTTCAGCACATGAAGCAGCTTGAACTAAGCGCTAGCTCTAGAACGTCATCACCGCGAAGGCGGGGACCCAAGCTTCTCAACGCACCACCAGCGTTATTCAAGCCGCCTTCCCCACACTCCGCTTCTTCCCCGGCAGCGCCTTGCGCACCACCGGCGCCGCCAGCGCCTCCTGCCCGCGCGCCAGCTTGAAGGTGCCCACCAGCTGCGACAGGCCACCCGCCTGCTCGCGCATCGCTTCCGCCGCAGCCGCCGCCTGCTCCACCAGCGCCGCGTTCTGCTGCGTCACCTGGTCCATCTGCACGATCGCCTGGTTCACCTGCTCGATGCCCGAGCGCTGCTCGTCGCTCGCCGCCGAGATCTCGCCGATGATGTCGGACACGCGGCGCACGCTGGCCACCACTTCGTCCATGGTGCGGCCGGCCTGGTCCACCAGGCGCGAACCCGCTTCCACGCGCGAGACCGAGTCGCCGATCAGTTCCTTGATTTCCCTGGCCGCATTGGCCGAGCGCTGGGCCAGGTTGCGCACCTCGCCCGCCACCACCGCGAAGCCGCGTCCCTGCTCGCCGGCGCGCGCCGCTTCCACCGCGGCGTTCAGCGCCAGGATATTGGTCTGGAAGGCGATGCTGTCGATGACGCCGATGATGTCGACGATCTTGCGCGCCGACTCATTGATCGAGCCCATGGTGTCCACCACTTCCGACACCACCGCGCCGCCGCGGGTCGCGGTCTCGGCGGCGCTGGCCGCCAGCTGGTTGGCCTGGCGCGCGTTGTCGGCGTTCTGCTTGACGGTCGAGGTCAGCTCCTCCATCGAGGACGCGGTCTCTTCCAGCGAGCCGGCCTGCTGCTCGGTGCGCGCGGACAGGTCCTGGTTGCCGGCCGAGATCTCGCTCGAGGCGGTTTCGATGCGCTCGGTGCCGCCGCGCACCTGGGCCACGATCGCCCCCAGCGACGCATTCATGTCCTTCAGGGCGCCCATCAGCTCGCCCGTCTCGTCCCTCGAGCGCACCCGCACTTCGGCGGTCAGGTCGCCTTCGGCCACCTGCTTGGCCAGGTTCACCGCGCGGCGCAGCGGGATGCTGATCGAGCGCATCAGCTGGTAGGCCATGAAGGCCGCCATCAGCACCGCCAGGATGCCGCCGCCGACCAGGATCCGGCCCATGCTCTTCTGCAGCCCGGCCACCTGCGCGCGGCGCTCCTCCATCAGCGCCATCTCCGCCTTGCCGATGTCGCCCAGCACGCCGCGCATGGCATCCATGCCGGCCTTGCCCTTGCCCTGCTGGACGAAGCTCACGATCTCGCCCATGTTGTTGTCGACGGCCGCGCGGCGCAGTGCGATCACCGGGTCGATAGCCTGGGCCAGCCAGTCCGCCTGGTGCTGTGCCAGGCGCTTGAGGCGTTCCTGCTGGGCGGGATTGTCGGCGGTCAGCTGCAGCGCCTTGTCGAGGTGCTGGCGGAAGGCCTGCTTGCCGTTCTGGTAGGGCTGGAGCGAAGCGTCGTCACCGGTCAGCGCATAACCGCGCTGGCCGGTTTCGATATTGACCAGCGCTTCGAGCACGCCGTCGACTTCGGCCCGCACCTCGTGGGTGTGCATGTTCAGTTCGTTGGCCGTGCCGAGCCGGGCGAAGTTGGCGTACGAGACGGCCACGACGAGGACGGTCAGGCCGGCCAGGGCGCCGAAACCCAGGTAGATCCGGGTGGCGATTTTGAGATCGGATAGCTTCATGTGCAGTTTTGGAACTGTTCGTGTAGTTGGGAGGATGGCTCGTCTCCGTGAGCCCCTGTACCTTCAGCCATGACGCCGGGTACCAGATGATTATTACTTGAACATTGGTTACAGGGAAGAAAAATATTGAAACGGCAATGAAGTGTTGTAGTGGCAACTCATAGGAACTTGCGTTCCGGCCTTCGCCGGAAGTCGTAGCCGCCAGTGGCGGGTACGACGGTCTTTGAGCTAACGGTCAACTACAACAACGTCGTTCCGGCGAAGGCCGGAACCCAATTCCCATGCGCAGTGAATGCGCAAAAAAAACGCGAGCCGAAGCTCGCGTTTTCATCATCAGCCGCAGCGAACTTACTTCTTCGCTGCCGCCTTCTTGGCTGGCGCCTTCTTGGCCGGCGCTTTCTTGGCGGCCGTCTTGGCCGGCGCCTTCGCCGCCGTCTTCTTCGTTGCCTTCGCCGGCTTCACGTCCTCCACCGCGCCTTCCGCCCCCTCGGCGCCCTCGGCGGCCGCCGCCTTGCCCTTGGCGCCCGGCTTGGCCTTGCGCTCCTCGAACTCGAAGCTGATCTTGCCGTCCTTGGCGCGCACCAGGAAAGCCTTGAACGCACGGCGGGTGCGCTGCGACACGAAGCCCGGCAGCAAATCGGTCTTGCCCTCGTTCAGCAGCTTGCCCATCTGCTCAGGCAGGATCTCCTGCTGCAGGATGATGCGGCCGCTGCGGAAGTCGCAGGTCTTGGGCTTGGCCACGCTGTGTTCGCACACATAGGCCAGGGGCATCTCGTACACGCCGGCCTGGCACTTCGGGCAAGGGCCGACCGGGGTCTGGCCGCTGAAGTCCACGCCCTCGCCGTCCTCGCCTTCGTCCTGGTCCTGGCCGAAGTCGAACTCCAGCTTGAAGTTCTTGATGTCTTCGTCGCGCACGATGCGCAGGATGGCCGCGAACGGACGGCCCATCTTGGAGCGGAAGCCCTGCAGCGGACCGATGGTGCGGTTCTTCAGGAGTTCCTCGACTTCGGCGATCTCGAACTGGCGGCTGCCCGGCGTCTTCGACATCGAGAAGTCGCACTTGGTGCAGGCGAAGCGGCGGTAGTTTTCCTTGACCACGCCGGCGCAGTTCGGGCACGGCGTCTGCAGGGTCGCGTACTCGCCCGGGATGGTGTCGTTGTCGTATTCCTTGGCGCGCTTGACGATGATCTGGGTCATCTGCGCGATCTCGCGCATGAATTCCTCGCGCGAGATCTTGCCCTTCTCCATCTGGGCGAGCTTGTACTCCCACTCGCCGGTCAGCTCGGGCGCGGTGAGTTCGTTCACGCCCAGGCCGCGCAGCAGGGTCATCAGCTGCGACGCCTTCGCGGTCGGCATCAGCTCGCGGCCTTCGCGCAGCAGGTATTTCTCGGTCAGCAGGCCCTCGATGATCGCGGCGCGCGTGGCCGGCGTGCCCAGGCCCTTGCCGGCCATGGCGTCGCGCAGCTCGTCCGAGTCGACCAGCTTGCCCGCGCCTTCCATCGCCGACAGCAGGGTCGCCTCGGTGTAGCGCGCGGGCGGCTTGGTGACCAGGCCGTTGGCGCTCAGCTTGTCGGCCAGGACCTTCTCGCCCTTGGCCACCGGCACCAGGGTGGCGCCGTCCTTGTCGTCGCCGGTGGTGTCCTTGCCGTACACGGCCAGCCAGCCGGGGTTGGTCATCACCTTGCCCTCGGTCTTGAACTGGTGGCCCGAGACTTCGGTGAAGCGGGTGGTGACCAGGAACTCGGCGGCCGGGAAGAACACCGCCAGGAAGCGGCGCGTGACCAGGTCGTAGAGCTTCTGTTCCGGCTCGCTCAGGTTCTTCGGGATCACACCGGTCGGGATGATCGCGAAGTGGTCCGAGATCTTGGTGTTGTCGAAGATGCGCTTGTTCGGCTTGACCCAGCCGTTCTTCAGCACCTGCTTCGAGAACTGCTGGTAGTTGTTGGTCTCGTTCAGCGCTTCCATCGTGCTCTTGACCGTGGCGACGTAGTCTTCCGGCAGGTGGCGCGAATCGGTACGCGGATAGGTCAGGACCTTGTGCTTCTCGTACAGCGCCTGCGCCAGGCCCAGGGTGTTCTTGGCAGAGAAGCCGAAGCGGCCGTTGGCCTCGCGCTGCAGCGAGGTCAGGTCGAACAGGGCCGGGGCCATCGAGGTGGTCGGCTTCGATTCCTCGGTGACCACGCCCTGCTTGCCGCGGCAGGCGGCGACGATGGAATCGGCCGCGGCCTTGCTCCACAGGCGCTCGGCGCGTTTCTCGGGATCGTTCTCGTCCTTCTTGAAGGCCTGGTCGAGCCAGCGGCCTTCGTAGACGCCGGCGGCGCACACGAACTCGGCGCGCACTTCCCAGTAGTCGCGCGGCACGAACTTCTTGATCTTCTCTTCGCGCTCGACCACGATCGACAGGGTCGGCGTCTGCACGCGGCCCACGGTGGTCAGGTAGAAGCCACCCTCCTTCGAGTTGAAGGCGGTCATGGCGCGGGTGCCGTTGATGCCGATCAGCCAGTCGGCTTCGGAACGGCAGCGCGCGGCGTCGGCCAGCGGCAGCATCTCGTCGTCGCTGCGCAGGTGGGCGAAGCCCTCGCGGATCGCATTGGCCGTCATCGACTGCAGCCACAGGCGCTTGACCGGCTGCTTGGCCTTGGCGTTCTGGGCGATCAGGCGGAAGATCAGTTCTCCTTCGCGTCCCGCGTCACATGCGTTGATCAGGGTGGTGACATCCTTGCGCTTGATCAGCTTGTTCAGCACCTTGAGGCGCGACTCGGTCTTGGCGATCGGGTTCAGTGCGAAGTACGGAGGAATCACGGGCAGGTGCTGGAAGCTCCATTTGCCGCGCTTGACGTCGTATTCCTCGGGCACCGTGATCTCGAGCAGGTGGCCGACGGCGGACGAGAGAATGTATTCGTCGGATTCGAAGTACTCATCGTGCTTGGTGAAGCCGCCCAGCGTCTTCGCGATGTCGTTCGCGACCGAGGGCTTCTCCGCGATGATGAGGGATTTGGTCATAGTGTTTTTCTTCGTACTAACTATATAGTGTGGTATGGCTGGGCTTGCGCATCATACATGCTTCGCGCCCGACGGCAGCGTTTTGCCGTAGTGTCTGGATGGTAACGGTCTGTTTTGAGCGGCCAATGATAAGCGGGTTCTCGCCGTCCCCGCAAGTACGCCTTGTGCCGGATCAGCCTGGGCAAGGCCGCGGCGGCCGCCCGAAAAAACGGCGGCGCCAATGAAAAACGGGGCAATGAGCCCCGTTTTGGTGTGGTGTGCGGTTTGCGCCGGATCAGTGGAGCAGGCGCGGCGCCTGCTCGTCGTCGTCGCCGAACAGGTCGTCGAACATGAGGGCGTCGGGCTCCTTACCCTGGCTCCACATGACCATCAGCACGATGATCTTGAGCTTGCCCAGGGTGACGGGCGATTCGTCGACCGCGAGCGCGCGTTCGATGACGATTTCACGCTGGACGGGAGTCAGCACGCCGGCGCTTTCCAGGAACTGGATGAAGCCGATCGCGGGGCTGCCCAGCTCGATGTATTCCTCGTCCACGTAGTAGCGGGTACCGGTGGAAGCATCGATCTGCTCGGTGACCGCCATCTCGGTCAGGCCGGTCAGCCAGTCGAGCGCCTCCGAGATTTCGATGTCGTCGAAACCGACGGCGGACAGCTTGCGAGCCAGGGCCGCCGGCTCGGGGCAGGCGTCGGGACGATAGTACGTCTCGTAGAGGTAGACCAGGATGTCGAACATAGTGACGCTACTGTAGCAGCTAAGCTCCTCGCGGCACAAGTGTCGCGCGCGACGCAGGACCCACGTCAAAAAAAACGTTGTTTCACGGCCTTATCCGATCAATCAGCTTACTCGATTCCCAATGAAAACAAGAGCATACATTTCGCAAACGCCCTCTGACGAAGGATAGATCTTTGCGATGCGTCTGTATGGTTTGAGCGTGCCAGGCAGTGCTTCGCGTAGGGTTGGCGGCTACGCTGCCGACGCGTTCAAACCAGCGTCAGCCTGGACGCGAACTCACCTCAGCCGCACTGTTCGTTGAACGCGTCGACGGCGGAGCGCGGGGCCGCCGAGGCCTACCCTACAGTGCGACATGTCTCAGCGGCACACCCGCTGCACGCGCCCGCCCGGCAGCTGCTCGACCAGCCCCGCCAGCTCCAGCTCCAGCAGGCGCCCGCCCAGCATGCCCGCATCGCCGCCCACCCGCTCGAGCAGGGCATCGATGCAAACGGGATCATGCCCCAGCGCGGACAGCACGATGTCGTCCACGGCCTCGGGCTCGGCGGCAGTCGATGGCATCGCCAGCGGCGACACGCGCAGCGCCGCCAGCACCTCGTCCACGGTCTCGACCAGCTGCGCGCCTTCGCGGATCAGCTGGTGGCAGCCCTTGGCCAGGGCCGAATGGATCGAGCCGGGAATCGCGAACACTTCCCTGCCCTGCTCGGCGGCCAGCTGGGCCGTGATCAGGGAACCCGACTCGGCCGCCGCTTCCACCACCAGCACGCCGGCGCTCAAGCCGCTGATGATGCGGTTGCGGCGCGGGAAGTTGGCGGCCACGGGCGGCGTGCCCAGCGCATACTCGCTGACGATGCAGCCGTGCTGCGCGATGCGGTGGGCCAGCGCGCGGTTGCGCGCCGGATAGACGCGGTCGATGCCGGTACCGATCACGGCGATGGTCGAGCCGGCCCCGGCCAGCGCGCCTTCGTGCGCGGCCGTGTCCACGCCCAGCGCCATGCCGGACACGACGGTCAAGCCGGCATCGGACAGCGCCCGCGCGAAGCCTTCGGCATGGGCCTTGCCCTGCATGCTGGCGTTGCGGCTGCCGACCACGGCCACCAGCGGACGCGCCAGCAAGTCGATGCGTCCTTTTATATAGAGCAGCAGCGGCGGATCGGGAAGCGCCGCCAGCAAGGCTGGATAGGCGGGATCGTGGAGGGTGAGGATGTGGTGGGAGGGCTGCCGCAGCCAGGCCTGGGTGGCCTCGAGCAGCCGGACCAGCTCGGGCGATGGCGGTGCGCACAGGGCGCGCAGCTGGGCGGGTGTGACGAGCTCGGCAAGCACGCGCGCGCCGGCCTGGAAGATGGCTGCCGGAGAACCTAGGTGCGCCAGTAATTGCCTGGCAGTCCGGCCCCCTACCCCGCCGGCCTGTTCCAGGCGTATCCAGTCGGCGAGGGTAGCAAAGACGCTGGCGGCGGCGTGGGGGTCCGTGTCCTGCACGGCGATGTTACTCCGGTGATTTGGCCACGTCGCCGACTTGCACCGGCTCCGTCACTTGCATGATCAAGCCGTACGAGACGTTCTTGAACACACGGAAGATGAACAGGCTGCCGTATTGCTCGTCCGGCAGCTTGATCTGCGACTTGCCAAGCCCCAGGAGCCCCTTGCTCGCCGGGTCCGGCACCGTCTTCCCGAGATGATAAAGCTGCAGCACGGCGCCGACATCGAGTCCGTCAAGCGAACCCCGGTTGACAGTCACGACCTGGCTCTGCCCCGCATAGCTCACGCCGGCGTAGATCGACATGACGCGCGCATCGACCGCTTGCGCGGGCGCATGCGGCATGTAGTTGCGCACCGGGGCCGGCGGCGCCGGCACCAGGAGGTCGCCCACGCCCATTTCCTGGACCGTGTCGGTGACCCGGAAGGTGTGGGCGTCGACGCCCGGCTTGGCTTCGCTGACCAGGGTCACCGTGCCCAGGTAGGCGGCTTCGTGGGCCATGGCCTTGCCGGTTTGCGGGTCCTTCAGCACGGTGCCCGGACGGAACACCTGGAAGCTGCTGCCGCCCTGCAGCGCGCCCTTCACGTAGACCTTGTCGCCCTGGCCCAGGTAGACGCGGCCTTCCTGCGAGGCGACGATGCGCGGCGCATTGGCCAGTTCCCTGGCCTCGACCACGAGCGGCTGGGTCAGGTAGGGCTCGATGGCGCCGGCCGCGATCGCCTGGATCGCATCGCGTTCGAGCGATTCGGTGCGCAGCTGGGGCGACAGGCGGGTCAGCGGGGGTTCTCCGCGTCCGTCGCCGCCGGGCGGGCTCAGGGACAAACGGCCGCGCGTGCGGTCGAAATAGATGACCTGTCCCGGATAGATCCAGTGCGGATTGCGGATTTCCTCGCGGTTCATGCCCCATACCTGGGGCCAGCACCAGGGGTTCTGGAGGAAGTGGCCGGAAATATCCCACAAGGTATCGCCCTTGACCACGACGTGCTGGTCAGGGGCGTTCGGACGGAAGGTGCAGCCCGCCGGCGCCGTGGGCGAGGCCAGGGCCGCGCCGGCCGTGGCACATGCGACGAGCGCCGCCACAGCAGCGCGGGTCACGACTGTGCTAAAATTTTTCATCGAAGACGTCCGTAAAATGGAGCGTTGAGACCACCGCCGGCTGTCCGGGTTGACCCCGCCCAGTCACGGCACGAGAAACAGGACAGATGCGTCCGTTCCCGGTTTCCTCAAAAGGTTGCCGTAGTGAATCAAATTCTGCACACAAATCCCTGAACTAGCAAGACAAACCGCGTCCTGCCAGGCCCTTCGTGTGTTGCGTTTCTGCCTGTGCCGGCATACCGAGTCACTTTATTACCTGATTGATATGGCCTTACTGAAGATCCTCCGCTACCCCGACCCACGCCTGCACAAGGTGGCCAAGCCGGTGACCGAATTCGGCACCGAGCGCCTGCGCAAGCTGGTCGCCGACATGGCCGAGACCATGTATGACGCACCCGGCGTCGGTCTGGCGGCGACCCAGGTCGACGTGCACGAGCGCGTGGTCACCATCGACGTCACCGAAGACCAGAGCCAGCTGCTGGTCTTCGTCAACCCCGAGATCGTCTGGGCCAGCGAAGAGAAGCAGGTGTACGACGAAGGCTGCCTGTCGGTGCCGGGCATCTACGACGGCGTCGAGCGCCCTGCCCGCGTCAAGGTGCGCGCTGTCGACGCCGACGGCAAGGAGTTCGAGATCGAGGCCGACGGCCTGCTGGCCGTGTGCATCCAGCACGAGATGGACCACCTGATGGGCAAGGTGTTCGTGGAATACCTGTCGCCGCTGAAGCGCAACCGCATCAAGGCCAAGCTGCAGAAGGAAGAGCGCGGCCTGGAGCGCGACGCCGCGCAACGCGCCGGCGGCCGCCGTTGATGAAGCTCGTCTTCGCCGGCACGCCCGAGTTCGCCGCAGTCGCCCTGCGTGCCCTGCACGAGGCGGGCTTCGCCATCCCCCTGGTGCTGACCCAGCCCGACCGTCCGGCCGGACGCGGCATGCAGCTGCAGGCCTCCAGCGTCAAGCAGTATGCGCTGGCGCACGGCATGGAAGTGCTGCAGCCGCTGTCGCTGCGCATGGACAGCAAGGATCCGCAGCGCGCCGAGGAAGCGCGCGCCGCCCACGCGCGCCTGCAGGCGCTCGACTACGACGTGATGGTGGTGGCGGCCTATGGCCTGATCCTGCCGCGCAGCACCCTCGACATCAAGCCCTGCATCAACATCCACGGTTCGCTGCTGCCGCGCTGGCGCGGCGCCGCCCCGATCCACCGCGCGATCGAAGCGGGCGACGCCGAGACCGGCGTGACCATCATGCACATGGAAGAAGGCCTGGACACCGGCCCGATGATGCTGATCGAACGCGTGGCCATCGAGGACACGGACAGCACCGGCAGCCTGCACGACAAGCTGGCCGCGCTGGGCGGCCGCATGATCGTGGATGCGCTGCGCCAGATGGAAGCGGGCCGGCTGGAAGCGGTCGCGCAGCCGGAGGAAGGCGTGACCTACGCCGCCAAGATCAGCAAGGACGAAGCGAAACTCGATTTCGCCCTTCCGGCCGAGGTGCTGGCGCGCAAGGTGCGCGCCTTCAACCCCTTCCCGGGCGCGCAGGGGCTGGTCGACGGCGTGACGGTCAAGATCTGGCAGGCCGAGCCGGTCGCCGGCCAGGGCGAACCGGGCCAGGTGCTGGCGGCCGATGCGCAAGGCATCGTGGTCGCCTGCGGGGCAGGCGCGTTGCGCCTGAACGAGCTGCAGAAACCCGGCGGCAAGCGGCTGGCGGCGGCGGAGTTCCTGAAAGGTTTTCCGCTGGCGGGGCTGCGGTTCAGCTGAGCTGACTGAAAATGACAAAGGCAGCCTTCCGGCTGCCTTTTTTATTACTGCAAAGCTCGCTGTAGGGTGGACGGCTTTGCCGTCCACCCTGCCTCTTGCCAAGCTACTCGAATCGTAGGGTTGGCGGCTCCGCCGCCGACGCGTTCAGGGAACGTCCGCCGGCCCGTGTGGAGGAATGCGGGCGCCGACCATCACCGCGTCGGCGGCAAAGCCGCCAACCCTGCGATCCTTGCGCTGCTGGATCTTTACTCTTGCGAACCGCGGCTGCGCTGGGCTTCCATGTGCTCGCGCAGCACCTGGTTGATGCGGGTCTGGTAACCCGGACCGGCTTCTTTGAACCATTCCAGCATGTCCACATCCAGGCGAATGGTGACGATCTGCTTCACGCCGCTGGCAGCTTGTGGCTTGGACGATACCGCCGGCTCCTGGTGACGGAGCGGCTGATCCCAATCAGGTTCGTATTCTTTGTTCATGCGATTTTCCCAGTTAGTACGTACGCCGCTCGTGGCGGCGGAAACTGATTGTCGTCCCGGTATGTATCGTAAAGATTGCTGATGAGCCGGTTTTTGTAACGTCTTGTAACAGTTCGAGATTTACATACAAAACGATACATACACGGTTTCATTGCCGGGGCGCCACAAAACCATCTCGCACGCATGACGTATAATGACAGACCGCCCAGCAGTATCCGATTTGTCAAGCCGTATTCGCAAAGAGACTCCGCCATGAACGCCCAATCGCACGCCCTTTCCCCGATCGACAAGCAATTGCGCGAGATTTTGTCGCGCCGCATCATGATCCTGGACGGCGCGATGGGCACCATCATCCAGCAGTACAAGCTGGACGAAGCCGCCTACCGCGGCGCGCGCTTCGCCGACTTCGCCGCCCCGGCCGGCAGCGGCCAGCGCGAGCTCTTCGTCAAAGGCAACAACGAGCTGCTGACGCTCACCCAGCCGCAGGTGATCCAGGAAATCCACGAACGCTACCTGGCGGCCGGCGCCGACCTGCTCGAGACCAATACCTTCGGCGCGACCAGCGTGGCGCAGGAGGATTACCACATGGCCCACCTGGCCTACGAGATGAACGTCGAGGCCGCCAAGCTGGCGCGCGCCGCCTGCGCCAAGTACAGCACGCCGGACAAGCCGCGCTTCGTGGCCGGCGCCCTGGGCCCGACCCCGAAGACCGCCTCGATCTCGCCCGACGTGAACGACCCGGCCGCGCGCAACATCACGTTCGACCAGCTGGTCGCCAGCTACCACGAGCAGGTCCGCGGCCTGGTCGACGGCGGCGCCGACCTGCTGCTGGTCGAGACCATCTTCGACACCCTGAACTGCAAGGCCGCCCTGTTCGCGATCGACCAGTACTTCGACGAGCACCCGGAGACCCCGCGCCTGCCGCTGATGATCTCGGGCACCGTCACCGACGCCTCGGGCCGCATCCTGTCGGGCCAGACTGTGGCCGCCTTCTGGAACTCGGTGCGCCACGCCAAGCCGCTGACCATCGGCCTGAACTGCGCCCTGGGCGCGGCCCTGATGCGTCCGTATGCGGAAGAACTGGCGCAGATTGCCGACACCTTTGTCTGCATCTACCCGAACGCCGGCCTGCCCAACCCGATGAGCGACACCGGCTTCGACGAACTGCCGGCCGACACCTCGGCCCTGCTGCGCGAATTCGCCGACGCCGGCTTCGTGAACATCGCGGGCGGCTGCTGCGGCACTACCCCAGAACATATCGCCGCCATCGCGAAGATCCTCGAAAACCACGCTCCACGCCAGGTGCCCGAGATCCCGGTGGCCATGCGCCTGTCCGGCCTGGAGCCCTTCACCATCGACGAGAGCTCGCTCTTCGTCAATGTTGGCGAGCGCACCAACGTCACCGGTTCCAAGGCCTTCGCCCGCATGATCCTGAACGAGCAGTTCGACGAGGCGCTGTCGGTCGCGCGCCAGCAGGTCGAGAACGGCGCCCAGGTCATCGACATCAACATGGATGAAGCGATGCTCGATTCGCAGGCGGCCATGACCCGCTTCCTGAACCTGATCGCCTCGGAACCCGACATCTCGCGCGTGCCGGTGATGATCGACTCCTCCAAGTGGTCGGTGATCGAGGCGGGCCTGAAGTGCGTGCAGGGCAAGGCCATCGTCAACTCGATCTCGATGAAGGAAGGCGAGGAGGAATTCATCCGCCAGGCGCGCCTGTGCCGCCGCTACGGCGCCGCCGTCATCGTCATGGCCTTCGACGAGCAGGGCCAGGCCGACACCTTCGCGCGCAAGACCGAGATCTGCGGCCGCGCCTACAAGGTGCTGGTGGAAAAGGTCGGCTTCCCGCCGGAAGACATCATCTTCGACCCGAACATCTTCGCGATCGCCACCGGCATCGAGGAGCATAACAACTACGCCAACGACTTCATCGAAGCCACCGCCTGGATCCGCGCCAACCTGCCGCACGCCAAGGTGTCGGGCGGCGTGTCGAACGTCTCGTTCAGCTTCCGCGGCAACGACCCGGCGCGCGAGGCGATCCACACGGTCTTCCTCTACCACGCGATCAAGGCGGGCCTGACCATGGGCATCGTCAACGCCGGCATGGTCGGCGTCTACGACGACCTGTCGCCAGAGCTGCGCGAGCGGGTCGAGGACGTGGTGCTGAACCGCCGCCCGGACGCCACCGAGCGCATGATCGAATTCGCCGGCACCCTGAAGGCCGGCGGCGCCAGGCAGGAGCAAAACCTTGAGTGGCGCAATACCCCGGTCGAGAAGCGCCTGGCGCACGCGCTGGTGCACGGCATCACGCAGTGGATCGTCGAGGACACCGAAGAGATGCGCCAGCAGGTGCTGGCCGCCAAGGGCCGCCCGATCCACGTGATCGAAGGCCCGCTGATGGACGGCATGAACATCGTCGGCGACCTGTTCGGCCAGGGCAAGATGTTCCTGCCCCAGGTGGTCAAGTCGGCGCGCGTGATGAAGCAGGCCGTGGCCCACCTGGTGCCCTTCATCGAGGAAGAAAAGGCCGAGGAAGAGCGCCGCACCGGCATCGTCGCCAAGCCCAAGGGCAAGATGGTGATCGCCACCGTCAAGGGCGACGTCCACGACATCGGCAAGAACATCGTCTCGGTGGTCCTGCAGTGCAATAACTTCGAGATCGTGAACATGGGCGTGATGGTCCCGGCATCCGACATCCTGGCCAAGGCCAAGGAAGAGAACGCCGACATCGTCGGCCTGTCGGGCCTGATCACGCCGTCGCTCGAAGAAATGGCCCACGTGGCGCGCGAGATGCAGCGCGACCCCTGGTTCCGCGAACGCAAGACCCCGCTCCTGATCGGCGGCGCCACCACCAGCCGCGCCCACACCGCGGTCAAGATCGCGCCGCACTACGAGGGCCCGGTGGTCTACGTGCCGGACGCCTCGCGCTCGGTCTCGGTCGGCCAGGCTCTGGTCACCGAGGACACGCGGGACGCCTACGTGATCGAACTGGCCCAGGACTACGAGCGCATCCGCGTCCAGCATGCCGGCAAGAAGGCCCTGCCGCTGCTGTCGATCGAACAGGCGCGCGCCAACCGGGCGCGCCTGCAGTACGCCCCGGTCAAGCCGAAGTTCATCGGCCGCCGCGTGTTCAAGAACGTCGACCTGGGCCTGGTGGCGCGCTACATCGACTGGGGTCCCTTCTTCCAGACCTGGGACCTGGCCGGCCCCTTCCCCGCCATCCTCACCGACGAAGTGGTGGGCGAAGCCGCCACCAAGGTCTTCGAGGAAGGCCAGGCGATGCTGAAGAAGATCATCGAGGGCCGCTGGCTGACCGCCAACGGCGCCATCGCCCTGCTGCCGGCCAACAGCGTGCACCACGACGACATCGAAATCTACACGGACGAATCGCGCAGCGAAGTCGCCTTCACCTACTACGGCCTGCGGCAGCAGGGCGTGAAGCCGGTGGTGGACGGCGTGCAGCGCCCGAACCAGTGTCTGGCCGACTTCATCGCGCCGAAGGACTCCGGCGTGCTTGATTACATCGGCATGTTCGCCGTGACCGCGGGCCTGGGCATCGAGAAGCACGAGCAGCGCTTCGAGGCGGCGCATGACGACTACTCCTCGATCATGCTCAAGTCCCTGGCCGACCGCCTGGCCGAGGCCTTCGCCGAATACCTGCACCAGCGCGTGCGCACCGACCTGTGGGGCTATGCGGCCGACGAGGACCTCGGCAACGAGGCCCTGATCGCCGAAGAATACCGCGGCATCCGTCCGGCGCCGGGCTACCCGGCCTGCCCGGAGCACACGGTCAAGGCGGATGTGTTCCGCACCCTGCAGGCGGACGAGATCGGCATGCAGCTGACCGAGTCCTTCGCCATGTATCCGGGCGCGGCCGTATCGGGCTTCTACTTCGCCCATCCTGAGTCGAAGTACTTCGTGGTCGGCAAGGTCGGGGACGACCAGGTCGAGGACATGGCGCGCCGCCGCGGCATGGACAAGGCCGAGCTCGAGCGCCACCTGGCGCCGAATCTCTAAGCTGCTTGCGCTTGTGAACGCCGCGAACTTCGCGGCGTTTTTCTTTTCTAAGCTGTGGATGCCTCATTTTTCGTTGCCTGACAAGGAGAGCGACATGGCACTGCATTATTCGGCGAAGCGCTGGCAGGATCAGGTGATCCTCCTGGTCGGCGTCTGGCTGGTCATCTCACCGTGGGTGTTCAACTATCCCGTGTCTTCCCCGCCGGCGGTCAACGCCACCATCGCGGGCATCATCATGGCCCTGCTGGCGGCCTTCGACCTGTACAAGACCTATGTGTGGGCGGTGCTGCTGAACATCGTGGCCGGCATCTGGGTGGCGGTGTCGCCCTGGCTGGTCGGCGCCGTCCCCGACCGCGCGATGACGACCAGCCTGCTGGTCTCGGGGCTGGCGACGGTGGTGCTGGGGGTGTGGGAGCTGCGCAGCGATCCGGAGCTGCACAGCCAGTGGACGAACTCGGGGGCGACCGGCTAGGGCGACCGGCTAGGGTGACCGGCTAGGGCGACCGGCTAGGGCGACCGCTTAATGAGGGCGTTGGTGGCTGAGCCGGCAAACTTGGGTCCCCGCCTGCGCGGGGATGACGGTCTTTAGGGTAGCCACTCCGTTTGATCTGCCACATCCCTTGCCACGTCATGCCCGCGAAGGCGAGGACCCAAGTTTTCACGCTCAGTGTCAGCTCAAATCGCGTAGCGAACGACCTTGTCGCTCCACTCGAACGCCGACACCTCGAGCTCGGCCAGGTCGTCGCCGTCGAGCGACAGCTCGTGCAGCGCCGGCATGACGGCGTCGTTGGCATCGTCCATCTGCTCGATCGACTCCGCCAGGCGCAGCAGTTCGCCGAAGAAGCCCTTGCGCAGCAGCAGCGCATGACGCACTTCGTCGATCACGGGAATCTGCTCGACGATGTCCTGCATCGGGATGCAGAACAGCGTATCCATCAGCGACATCATGCCGACCGTGAAGGCCACGTCGGCGACGTTGCGCTGGCCCGGGCGCAGGCGCTGGGCCAGCAGCTCCATCAGGCGCGCGCGCGTGGTGGCCAGCATCAGCAGCGGGCTCTGGCTGTGGCCGCGCACGCCCGGCTCGGCGTACAGCAGGATCTGCAGCCAGCGCTGCAGCTGGCGGCGGCCCAGCAGGATCAAGGCCTGGCTGATCGACTCGATGCGGCGGGTGGCGCCCACGGCCGGCGTGTTCACCAGGCGCAGCAGGTTCAGGCCCAGGGTCACCTCGCGCTTGACCACCTTCTCGATCTCGGTGTTGTCCGCTTCCGAGGTCACCAGGTTCATCAGGTCCAGCACCGTCGTCTGCGAAGGCGACAGCTTGCGGCCGGTCATGACGGTCGGCTTGGCGAAATAATAGCCCTGGAAATAATCGAAGCCGATGTCCAGGCAGGTGCGGTATTCGTTGTGGGTCTCGACCTTTTCCGCCACCAGGCGCTTGCCCGTGGTGCGCAGGCGCGGCGCCAGCGACAGCAGGGTCACCACCGGCAGCTCGCGCAGGTCCATCTTGACGAAGTCGATCACCGGCAGCAGGCGCGCCAGCGAAGCGCCGTGGGCCGAGGCCTCGGCGGCGAAACGGAAACCGTGCGAGGCCAGGTCGGTCATGCGGCGGATCACGGCGTCGTCCGGCTCGACCGAACGCACGATCTCCAGCACCGTCCGTTCGCGCGGCAGGAAGGCGAACATGTCGCTCATCAGGACTTCCTTGTCCACGTTCAGGAAGGCGGTGGCGTCGCCGATGGCGCGCGGCAGGCCGAGCTGGGAAGCATGGTGGATGACGCTGGCGCTGGCCGACAGGCCCGAGCCGGTGGCCGAAGGATCGATGCCGGCCGCGCCTTGCGCGCTGCCGCGGAACAGCAGTTCGTAGCCGTAGAGCGCCTGGTTGCGGTCGAGGACCGGCTGGCGCGCGAGGTAGAAGTTGCGCATGCGCAGCGGCTGCGACGCCTGGTCAAGGCTTGCGGAATCGGTCATCTCGTCTCTTTCTATCGGCGAACGGGGATACTTTACCGCATCCGGAACCTTTAGTGGCTTTATAGCATTAATTTATTGTCGGAAGCTTATGTTTTTTATAGCAAAATTGCCCATTATTGTGGCAGGCCGTCCACGAACATCAACAGTTCGCCGGGCGCGAAATGGGTCCATTGTTCATTGGTCGTCAGCGGTTCGGTGACAATGATGGCCACCCGGTCATTGGGCGTGGTCACCTGGGAAAAGTCGACCGAGAGGTCTTCGTCCGACAGGCAGGCGGCCGCGAACGGATACTTGCGCACCACGTAGCACAGCTTGGTCGAGCAATGGGTGAACAGGGCCGTGCCGTCGGACAGCATCATGTTGAAGGTGCCGTGGGCGGCGATCGCGGGCACCAGGCGCCCGAGCGCCGCGCGCAGGACGGCGCGCTCTGGCGGGGTATCGCCGAATTCGGCCCGCAGGCATTGCAGCAGGTAGCAGAAGGCCAGCTCGCTGTCGGTGTTGCCGACCGGGCGGAAGGGCCCGTCGATCACGGGCTGGAATTCCTTGAGGTCGCCATTGTGGGCGAAGACCCAGTAGCGCCCCCACAGCTCGCGCACAAAGGGATGGCAGTTCTCGAGCGCGATCTGCCCTTGCGTGGCCTTGCGGATATGGGCGATGACGTTGGTGGACTTGATCGGGTAGCGCTTGATCAGTTCGGCGATCGGCGAAGCGATGGCGGCTTGGTGGTCGACGAAGTGACGCACACCCGCGCCTTCGAAGAAAGCGATGCCCCAGCCGTCGTGGTGGGTATCGGTACGGCCGCCGCGGTGGGCGAAGCCGGTGAAAGAGAAGACAATGTCGGTTGGGACATTGCAGTTCATACCAAGTAGCTGACACATGGGGCGCAGCTTACCATGCCGCCGGTACAAACGGCGCCATCGCCCGGCACAAGGTCGATGGCGCCGGTTCGTTTAATGCAGGACGACCGGCTGGCTCATCAGGGTATCGTAGGAACCCAGGAAGTCGTCGATTTCTTCCATGGTCGGTTCGCTGGCGATCAGGTTGTTGACGTCACGCCGGAACGATTGCGCCAGTTTGCCGCCGATGAACGCTTCGCGCCGGCCGGCCTTGTCGACGATCTCGAAGCCGCCGAAACGCAGGGCCTCGAGTTCGCGGTCGACACCGAACTCGACGACGCTGTACTGTTCGCTGTTATAGATCATGTTCATGATGACTCCTTCTCTCGATCAGAGTTTGTGAAACCTGCCGCGCGGCGGCGGGCGGCGGGCTGTTCACTTCGCTTAAGAGGTGGGGCTGGCCGAACCGATTTCAAGAGACCTTGAACAATCGGGGTGATCGGCCGGGAGTTCAGGTGTCGAGAACTGGATTCAGCGCCAACAGCTGATCGTATGGTGCGTCTTGCAACCACGATCGCAACTGATCAAGGTGCTCGCTGCGCGCCAGGCCGATGTACAGACGCTGGGGACGCTGGCGCAGCAGTCGATTTAATGTTACACGCAAAACCAGATTGCCGTCGCAGCACAGGCATCCGGGAGCAATGCGGACGACCTGGAGGGAGGGAGTGGAGACGAGCGGCGTGGAGGACGCCGCCATGCCTTCGAGGATGACGGCGCTGTCCAGGCCAGGGCGCGCAGCCGCGGCGCCGGATGGCTTATGCGAATCGGGTAGAACATCGGGTAGAACCGCAGGCGAGGCATGGACGGCATCGAGCAGCGCCGCGATCGCGTCTTCGCGCGCCCCGGCGGAGTCGCCGGTGACCAGGGTGGTGGCGACCTTCGCGTTCATGCGGATGCCGCTGCCGGCGGCGCCGGCCGCGCTGCTGTCCACCGTCGCGCCCTTCACTGCCCTTTCTTGGCCAGCTTGCCCGGCTCGACGCCCAGCTGCTTGAGCTTGCGGTACAGGTGGGTGCGTTCGAGGCCGGTCTTCTCGGCCACGCGCGTCATGCTGCCGCCTTCGCGCCCCAGGTGGTGTTCGAAATACATGCGCTCGAAGGCGTCGCGCGCCTCGCGCAGCGGCAGGTCGAAGGACAGCGTGTAGCCGGTGCCTTCGCCATGCGAGATCGCATGTACCACGCGGGCGCCGTTCGGCGCCGCCACCGGCGGCGCGAACATCGGCGCGGCGGCCACCGGTTCGGCGGACGCGCTCGGCATGCTGGGGGCGATCGGGCGCGGCGGCATCAGCGGGGCGCGCGCCACTTCCTGGGCGCGCGACAAGCCTTGCTGCACGGCCTTCAGCAGCTTTTGCAGGGCGATCGGCTTTTCGAGGAAATTCAGGGCGCCGATGCGGGTGGCTTCGACGGCGGTATCGATCGTGGCGTGGCCGGACATCATAATGACCGGCATCGTCAGCAGACCGTCGCGCTGCCACTCCTTGAGCAGGGTCACCCCATCGGTGTCCGGCATCCAGATGTCCAGCAGCACCAGGTCCGGCGCGCCGGCCGCGCGCGCTTCGCGCGCCTGCTGCGCATTCTCGGCCAAGGTGATGGCATGGCCTTCATCGCCGAGAATCTCCGACAGGAGTTCCCGGATGCCCATTTCATCATCGACTACGAGTATGTTCGCCATCTTATTGCCTTCCTGATCTTTTAGCGCGCCTGCCCAAGCCCTTTACGGCGGCCTGCATCGTCTTGCCGTACTCGAGTACTGCTTCGGCGATGCGCCCTGCCCTGAAGGCTTTGCTGGACGCGGGAGCTCCTACCCGTTATTAGCGTGATTCTATGCGTCTTTTACACTTCGGCCAAGTTCGTCTCGGTGCCGATCTCAGGGGCCAACTTTAGCAGCAAAATGAATATGGCCGCGCCACATCCGTCCGTCCGGTTGGCGACGTCGATCCGGCCACCATGCTCATCCACGATTTTCTTGACCATCGGCAGCCCCAGGCCGGTGCCGCGGACCTTGGTGGTGACATAGGGTTCGAAGGCGTGCGCCAGGATGCGCGGGGCGAAACCGGGGCCGTTGTCGACGATCGCCAGGCGCACTGCTGTGCCGGCCGAGCCGTCCGCGCCTTCGTAGTGGATGGCTTCGGTGGTCACGTCGACGCGCGCCGGCGGGTCGCAGGTTCCGCGGTCGATCAGGGCGTCCTGGGCGTTCTGGATCAGGTTATGGATCACCTGGCGCATCTGGGTCGGGTCGCCCATCACGCGCGGCAGGTTCGGCGCCAGCGCGGCATGGATGATGTCCGAGCCGTCCTCGGCCAGGTAGAGGCGCAGGATTTCGTCGATCAGGTCGTTCAGGTCGAGCGGCTGCAGCACCGCCGGCGGCGTGCGCGCGTAGTCGCGGAAATCGTCTACCATCCGCTTCATCGCGTCGACCTGGTTGACGATGGTATTGGTGCCCTTGCGCAGCAGCTCGGCCTGGGCCGGCGGCAGGCTGCCCTCGAGCTTCATCTGCATGCGCTCGGCCGCCAGCTGGATCGGGGTCAGCGGGTTCTTGATCTCGTGCGCCAGGCGCCGCGCCACCTCGCCCCAGGCCACCGAGCGCTGGCCCGAGATCACGTCCGAGATATCGTCGAACACCACGATGAAGCCGCTGCCCGCCCCCACCGGCAGGCGCGAACCGCGCGCCAGCAGGGTGATGTCGTGGTCGTGCTCGTCGCCGCCCGGACGGCGCGGGATTTCGATCTGCTGCTGCCAGTGGGCGCGCTTGCGTCCGCTGCCTGCGGCCGTGTGCGCGTTCTGCGCCGAGAAGGCGCGCGTGATGCAGTTCGAGAAATGGTCCAGGCCGGCGATGCGGTTCAGGGGGCCGGCCAGCGCGCCCGGCTCCACCTGCAGGATGCGGTAGGCCGCGTCGTTCGAGTTCACCACGGTGCCGTCGGCATCGAGCACGATCACGCCCGCCGACATGTTGCCCAGCACCGATTCCAGGTGGGCCTTGGCGCTTTGCAGCGCCGCGCGGTTGCGCTCGACGGCGCTGCGCGCCTCGAACAGCTGCCCGGTCATGGCGTTGAAGGACTGGGTCAGGGTGCCCAGTTCGTCGCTGGTCTCGACGATCGGACGCGGCGACAGGTCGCCCTCGGCCACCGCCTGGGTGCCCTCGGCCAGCACCAGCAGCGGCTGGGCCAGATTACCCGCGATCAGGAAGGCGCTGCCGATGGCGCCGAAGATCGCCAGCAGCAGGGTCAGGGTCAGGGTCTCGATGTACATCTTGCGCAGCCCGGTGCGGGCCGCGAAGCGTTGCCGGTATTCGGTATAGGCGGTGCTCAGCACCTCGGCGTTGGACGCCAGGTTGACCGGCACCGACTGCAGCAGCTGCAGGTAGCGCGGCGCCACGCCGGGCGGCTCCGGCACCGCCAGCACCACGCGCAGGCGCAGGCCGGTGGCCGCGTCCAGCCCGGCCGGCGCTTCGGCCTGTTCGCGGAAGTCGCGGTCGATGCCGCCCTCGGCGCGCGCATAGCCGCCGGGAATCGCGGCCGCCTTGAGCATCTGCGCATTGGGCGCGTCGGCCGCCAGGTCCGGGCGGCGCTCCTCGGCCGCGATCGAAACGATGCCGCCGTTGGCGTCCACCAGCATGGCGCTTTGCAGGCCGCTGGTGTCGGCCAGCAGGCGCGTCAGGACGGTCTGGGCCATGGTGTCGTTCTGCCCCGCCAGGGCCGCGGCCGCGGTCTGGCCGGTGGCGCCCAGCTCCACCAGGGCTTCGTCCAGGGCCGCGTGGCCCAGGTTCAGGCCGGACTCGAGCGCCGCCTCGATCTTGACGTCGAACCAGGACTCGATCGAGTGCGACACGAACTGCACCGAGACCATGAAGATGACCAGGCCGGGCAGGATGCCGATGCCGGCAAACAGGAGAACAAGCCTGGCCATCAGCCGCGAGCCGAACTTGCCGGCCTTGTAGCGCGAATACAGGCGCGCCAGCGCCACGATCACCAGGATCAGCAGCAGGAAGGCCATGGCGGCGTTCAGCCCGAGCAGCCAGCCATAGTAGCGGTCGAAGAAGCCCGAGTTGTCCGACGCGGAGGCGAGCAGGAACAGCAGGATGGAGACGACGGCCCCGCCGACGACGAGCGCGTAGCGCAGCGCCTGATTGACCGATTTACTCCGCACGGTAGGTGAAGGACTTCTTGTTCGAGGCGAGGCGCCAGTCGGAATCGTTGAAGGCGTTGACCTGCAGGGGTTTTTGCAGGTACTCGCGGTCCATGAACATGCGCAGCGACACGTTGTACACCTCGCCGCGCTTGAGCGCGCCGCGCGGGGCGATCAGCCAGCGGTTCGGACGGCGGATCAGGAACATGGCCTCGTCCAGGGTCTGGAAGCTTTGCTGGAAGCCGCCCATCTGCTGGCTGCCGACCACGTGCACGTAGTACTGGCGCGTCAATACGTCATAGGAGATGCGGATCGTGCGCCGCTCGGACACCGCTTTTTCGTCGCGCCACCACCAGCGCGGCCGGGTCAGCTCGATCTCGGTGGTGAAGTGCAGCTGCACGCCATGCTGGATGGCGTCCTTGAGTCCGTGGTTCAGGTCGAATGCATAGGCCGTGTCGAGACGATAGCCGTCTTCGCTGGCTTCGATGGCGGCCTTGGTGATCTCGATCCCGTCGGCCGCCTGCGCCGTCGCGCACGCGAAGACCAGCATCAGCTGGCAAGCGAGGAGGCGTAAAAATCGTAACGTCACAAGTGAGCCGGAGCCTTAAAAATTGAGCGTATCGTTCGGGGAGCGCAACATGGTGTCGACCGTTACTGCGCTCTCTTCTGGAACAGGGCGTAGAACAAACCGTCATGATCCTGCCCGGCACCGCTGGCTGGCAGCAGTTGGCCCGGCGCGTCAAGCCGGAGCGCATCGTGGCGCACCGCAAAAGCGGCCGCCTGCGCCTCCGATTCCTGGGGCCAGAGCGAACATGTCACGAACAACAATTTACCATTGGGAAGCAACATCTGCCAAAGCTTGTCGAGTATTTCAGAGGAAAGTGTTGCAAGTTGGAGTGTGTCGGACTTGCGGCGCAGCCAGCGGATGTCCGGGTGGCGCCGGACGATACCGGAGGCCGTGCACGGCACGTCGGCCAGGATACGCTCAAAAGGCTGGCCGTCCCACCAGCCGTCGGCCTGGGCCTCCGCCGCGACAAGCTTCGCATGCAGACCGAGGCGGCCCAGGTTGTCCCCCACCCGCGCCAGGCGCGCCGGATCGGCATCGACCGAGGTCAGGTCGACCTCGGCGGTCTCCAGGATATGGCCGCTCTTGCCGCCCGGCGCCGCACAGGCGTCCAGCACGCGCATGCCGTCCTTCAGGTCGAGCAGGGAGGCGGCCAGCTGGGCGCCCGCGTCCTGGACCGAGACCACGCCCTCGTGGAAGCCCGGGATCTGGCTGACGTTGATGGCCTGGGCCAGGCGCACCGCGCTTGGGCCGATCGGCTCGGCGGCGATGCCGGCTTCCTCGAGGGTGCGCAGGTAGGCATCGATATCGGTCTTCCTGCGGTTGACGCGCAGGGTCAGGGGCGGATGGGCATTGCCCTCGGCGAGGATGCGTTCCCAGTCCTGCGGGTAGGCCGCGCGGGTGGCGTCGATCCACCATTGCGGGTAGTTCCAGCGCGCCAGCGGCTGGCGCAGGGCTTCCTGGACCAGGTCGCCGCGCTCGCGCAGGAAGCGGCGCAGCACCGCGTTGACCATGGCCTTGGCATGGGCGAAATCCGGGTGGGCGGCGGCCGCCGTCACGGCCTGGTCGACCACGGTGAAGGCTTCATAGGGCGGCGGCGTGCCGTCCGGCGGATCGACCAGGGCCAATGCGGCCTGCAGCAGGCCGCCCAGCATGGCCGGTTCCGGCGCCTTGCTGGTCATCAGGCCGAGCAGGACCTCGGTGCGGCCCAGCTGGCGCATGGTCCGGTAGGCGATGTCCTGGATCGCGCCGCGCGCCTGGGGGGCCGCGTCGTAGGCGGCGAACACCGCGCCCAGTGCCTGCGGCAGCGCGGCGCCGGCGCGCACCCGCGCCACGGCATTGGCCGCGCCCAGCAGGGCCAGGGCCAGCGAGTCGGGTTTCAGGTCGGGGCGGAAGTCGCGCTGCGGCGCCACCTTCACCTCATGGCTCTGGCGCAGCTCCGGCTTGGCGCGCTCCTGGCGCTCCTGGCGCGGCTGGGCGGCGGCCGGACGCTGTCCGTCCTTGCGCGGCGCATCGGACGGGCGTGCGCCGCGCTCACCCTGGGCGCGCGGCTCCTGCGGACGGCCGGTGCCGGTGCGGGCCGGGCCGGACTTGGCAGCGGAGGAGCGGGCCGGGGAGGCCTTGGCCTTGGGTTTGAGGGTGAGCGTCGGGCGCTTGTCGGTCATGGCGGTTCGGTTCTGAAAAAATGGCCTCCATTGTAACGGCTGCGGCTTTGGCGAACCTTAACGGCACGGAAGGCGCAGGCGGGCGGCGCAGGTGACGGCACAGCCGCAGCCCCGTCCCGCGGGCGCGCCAAACCAGTATAATGGACCCTTATTGCCTGTATATCAGGCACGCGCTTCACGCGCGTTTCATCGCATTTCATTACTATTTCGACCATTCCCCATGCTCGCCCAACAAAAACAGCAGATCGTTGCCCTGTTCCAGGCCGCCCTCGCGCCGATCGTCGCAGGCAGCGACCTGACCCCTAACGTCGTTCTCGAACGCCCGCGCGATCCGTCCCACGGCGACATCGCCTGCAACATCGCGATGCAGCTGGCCAAGCCGCTCAAGACCAACCCGCGCGAACTGGCCACCCGCCTGGTCGCCGCCCTGCTGGCCGATCCCGCAGCCCAAGGCCTGGTCGAGTCGGCCGACGTCGCCGGCCCCGGCTTCATCAACCTGCGGGTGGCCGCCGGCGCCAAGCAGTCGGTGGTGCGCACCATCCTCGAGCAGGGCGAAGCATTCGGCCGCGGCGCCTCGGGCGACGGCCACCATGTGATCATCGAATTCGTCTCGGCCAACCCGACCGGCCCGCTGCACGTCGGCCACGGCCGCCAGGCCGCGCTGGGCGACGCCCTGTCCTCGCTGTTCGCATCGCAGGGCCACCAGGTGACCCGCGAGTTCTACTACAACGACGCCGGCGTCCAGATCGCCACCCTGGCCACCTCGGTGCAGGCGCGCGCGCGCGGCCTCAAGCCGGGCGACGCCGGCTGGCCCGAATCGGCCTACAACGGCGACTACATCGCCGACATCGCCGCCGACTACCTGGCGAAGAAGACCGTGTCGGCCAGCGACGGCCAGCCCGCGACCGCCAGCGGCGACGTGGAAGACGTCGAATCGATCCGCCGCTTCGCCGTCACCTACCTGCGCAACGAGCAGGACATGGACCTGCAGGCCTTCGGCGTCAAGTTCGACAACTACTACCTCGAGTCCTCGCTGTACGCGGACGGCAAGGTGGAAGCGGCGGTCCAGGCCCTGGTCGACGCCGGCAAGACCTACGAGCAGGAAGGCGCGCTCTGGCTCAAGACCACCGACTACGGCGACGACAAGGACCGCGTGATGCGCAAGTCCGACGGCACCTATACCTACTTCGTGCCGGACGTGGCCTACCACATCCAGAAGTTCCGCCGCGGCTTCGACCAGGCGATCAACGTCCAGGGCAGCGACCACCACGGCACCATCGCGCGCGTGCGCGCCGGCCTGCAGGCGGTGAACATCGGCATCCCGCAGGGCTACCCCGACTACGTGCTGCACAAGATGGTCACCGTCATGAAGAACGGCGAAGAGGTCAAGATCTCCAAGCGCGCCGGCTCCTATGTGACCGTGCGCGACCTGATCGAATGGTCGGGCAACGGCGAGGTCACGCGCGGCCGCGACGCCGTGCGCTTCTTCCTGATCTCGCGCAAGGCCGACACCGAGTTCGTGTTCGACGTCGACGTGGCGCTGGCCAAGAGCGACGAGAACCCGGTCTACTACGTGCAGTACGCGCACGCGCGCATCTGCTCGGCCCTGGCCAACTGGGGCGGCGACGCCGCTTCGCTCGCCAAGGTCGACCTGTCGCCGCTGACCGAGTCGCACGAATCCCAGCTGCTGGCCAAGCTGGCCGCCTACCCCGAGATGCTGCAGCGCGCGCTGGTCGAGCTGGGCCCGCACCAGGTCGCGTTCTACCTGCGCGAACTGGCCGGCGAACTGCACAGCTACTACTTCGCCCACAAGTGGCTGCTCGACGATAACGAGCCGCTCAAGCTGGCGCGCCTGGCCCTGGCCGCGGCGATCCGCCAGGTGCTGCGCAACGGCCTGGCCCTGATCGGCGTCTCGGCGCCCGAGAAGATGTAAGCGCAGGAATACCAGCAACCGTCTCGATATATTGAAAGCGACATGACCGTCACCCGATCCTTTTCTCCGCTGCGCCAGCGCGGCAGCACCCTGACCGGCATCATCATCGGCCTGATCATCGGCCTGGGCATCGCGGTGGCGGTCGCCCTGATGATCACCAAGGGCGCCTCCCCGTTCACCGACCGTTCGAACAAGGCCGGCCGCCCGGCCGACCTCGATCCGAGCAAGGCGACCGATCCGAACAAGCCGCTGTACGGCAACCGCGAAGCCGTGCGCGAGGCCAACCGCGAACTGGGCGAACGCAGCAAGCCCGCCGGCGAGGCTCCGGCGCCGGCCGCGCCGGCAGGCGAGGCCGATCCGCTCGGCGCCGCGATCGCCGGCATGCAGGCCCAGCGCCCCGCTTCGACTCCGGCCGCGGCTGCGGCGCCCGTCCAGCCGCCCGCGCCGGCCAATACGGCCGCGCCGTCACCATCCGCCGCGCCGGCGCCGTCCGCGGGCGCCGACAGCTACATCTATTACCTGCAGGCCGGGGCCTTCCGCGAGATGTCCGACGCCGAGAACACCCGCGCCAAGCTGGCCCTGCTCGGCTTCGAAGCGGCCATCTCGGACCGCCAAACCGAAGGCGGCGTGCTGCACCGCGTGCGCGTGGGCCCGTATACCCAGGTCGAAGCCGTGAACAAGGCGCGCGCCAAGCTGCTCGACAGCGGCATCGACGTCGCCATCGTCCGCAACCAGAAATAAGGAAACGCATGCACGCCCTGCGCCGCCTGTTCTGCACCGCCACCCTGCTCGGCATGTCGAGCCTGGCGGCGCTTCTCGCGTCTCCTTCCGCCCACGCCTCGAGCGCCGCGCCGAAGGATGGCGTCGAGTACAAGACCCTGCCTTCGCCCCAGCCGACCGACGCCGGTCCGCGCAAGGTCGAGGTGATCGAGTTCTTCGCCTATTACTGCCCGCACTGCTACGCCTTCGAGCCGCTGCTGGCCGAGTGGGTGCGCAAGCAGGGCGACGCCATCGTCTTCAAGCGCGTGCACGTGCCGCGCGACGCCGGCGTCCTGCCGCAGCAGCGCCTGTTCTACACGCTCGAATCGCTCGGGCTGCTCGAGCAGTACCACGCCAAGGCCTTCGCCGCCATGCACGTCGAGCGCCTGCGCCTGGCCAGCGACGAGCAGGTGTTCGACTGGGCGGCGCGCGCCGGCATCGACCGCGCCCGCTTCATCGACACCTACCGTTCCTTCGGCGTGCAGGCCAAGCTGCGCCGCGCCGCCACCCTGATGCAGGACTATGGCGTGACCCACTGGCCGATGCTGGCCGTGGACGGCCGCTTCCTGACCTCGCCCGGCATGGTGGCCGAAGGCGCGGAGGGCAACCAGTCCGAAACCCAGCTGTTCCAGGGCACCCTGCAGGTGATGGACCAGCTGGTCGCGAAGGCGAAAGCCGGCAAGCAATGACCGGGCGGCCGGGACAGGCGCACCGGGTCTTCATCACCGGCGCCTCGAGCGGCATCGGCGCCGCCCTGGCGCGCGAATACGCCGCACGCGGCGCCGTTCTCGGCCTGGTCGCGCGGCGCGGCGAGCTGCTGGCCGAACTCGCGGCCTCGCTCCCCGGCGCCGGACAACACCGCATCTATCCGCTGGATGTCTGCGACCACGCGGCGCTCGCCGGCGCCGCCGGCGACTTCCTGCAAGCCCACGGCGGCGCCGACATCGTCATCGCCAGCGCCGGCATCTCGTACGGCACGCTCACCGAGCGCCCCCAGGACCTGCCCGTCTTCGAGGCCGTCTTCGCCACCAACGTGGGCGCCACGGTGGCCACCTTCGCGCCCTTCATCGCCGCCATGAAAAGCCAGGACGGTCCCTGCCGTCTGGTGGGCATCGGCAGCGTGGCGGGCATCCGCGGCATGCGCGGCGCCGGCGCCTACTGCGCCTCGAAGGCGGCCGTGCACAGCTATTGCGAATCGCTGCGCCTGGAGCTGCACGATTCGAACATCCGGGTGGTGACCATCGCGCCCGGCTACATCGCTACTCCCATGACCCGCAACAACCGTTTCCCCATGCCTTTCCTGATGAGCGCCGAGCGCTTCGCCACCCAGGCGGCGGCGGCCATCGCGCACGGCGACAGCTACCGCGTGCTGCCCTGGCAGATGGGCCTCGTGGCCAGGCTGCTGCGCCTGCTGCCCAATGCTCTGTTCGACGCCGCGTTCTCGCGCGCCCCGACCAAGCAGCGCAAGGAGCAAGCATGAACGCCGCGCACATCGCCGCCCGGTCGCGCTCCGGGGTGGCCGTCGAAGTGGTCGGCGAAACCGGCTCCACGAATGCCGACCTGCTGGCGCGCGCGGCCGGCCTTGCCGGCCCCCTGCTGCTGGTGGCGGAGCACCAGACCGCCGGCCGCGGACGCGCCGGCCGCAGCTGGCTGTCCTCGGCGGAAGGCTCGCTGACCTTCTCGCTGGCCTGGCGCTTCGAAGGCGGTCCGCAGGCCTTGACCGGCCTGCCGCTCGCGATCGGCGTGGCGCTTGCCGAAACCATCTCCGCGCTCGGCGTCCAGGTGCAGCTCAAGTGGCCGAACGACGTGCTCAAGGACGGCGACAAGCTGGCCGGCATCCTGGTCGAGACCCAGAATGCGCCGGGAGGCGGCGTCTGGGCCGTGATCGGCATCGGCCTGAATCTCCTGATGCCGGACGAGATGGAAGCGCGCCTGGGACGCAGCGCGGCGGGCGTGCCCTGGCTGGCGCGCATGGAGCGCGACACCCTGGTGGCGGCCCTGCTGGACGGCCTGGCGGCGGCCTTGCGCGAATTCGCGGCGCGCGGCTTCGGCGCTTTCAGCGCGCGCTGGAACCTGCGCCATGCCTGGCAGGGCGAGACCGTGGTCCTGCTCGACGCCGGCAAGGTGGTGCAGGAAGGCCTGGCCGCGGGCGTGGACGACAGCGGCCGCCTGCTGCTCGATACGGTCGATGGCCGCATGCCGGTGCTGGCGGGCGACGTGTCGCTGCGGGTGAAGGCATGAGCGCCCTGCTGCTGGTCGACGCCGGCAACACCCGCATCAAGTGGGCCCTGGCCCAGGGCGGCGCCCCGCTGGGACAGTGGCAGGCCGAGGGCGTGGCGCCGCACACCGAGATGGACCGCCTGGCGGCCCAGTGGCAGGCGCTGGGCGCCACCCGCGCACTGGTCTCGAACGTGGCCGGCGCGGAGGCGCGCGAACGCATCGCCGCCGCCCTGCAGGGGGGCAACCCGGGTTTGCCGGTCGAATGGTTCGCCTCGGTGCCCGAGCGCGCCGGCTTGCGCAACGGCTACCGCGAACCGCAGCGCCTGGGCTGCGACCGCTTCGCGGCCGCCATCGGCGCGCGCGCGCTGGCCCCGGGCCAGGACCTGGTCGTGGCCACCTGCGGCACTGCCACCACCGTCGACGCGGTCAGCGCCGACGGGCGTTTCCTGGGCGGGATGATCCTGCCCGGCCTGGCGCTGATGGCCGCCGCGCTGGCGCGCAACACGGCCCAGCTGCCCCAGGTGGGGCCTGGTGCGGCGCCTCCGCCCCTGTTCGGCGACAATACGGACGATGCGATCGTCTCCGGCTGCCTGTCGGCCCAGGCCGGCGCCATCGAGCGCGCGGTGGCGGGACACGGCGCCTCCGCCTGCATCCTGTCCGGCGGCGCCGCGCCATATATTGCGCCCGCGCTCAAGGTCGAGCACCGCCTGGTCGATAATATCGTGCTGGTCGGCCTGCATGCGGCGGCGACCGCCATCTGACAAGGATAGGAAAGTGCTGAAATTCGTCTTCTGGGCTTTGCTGGGGCTGAATGCCCTGCTGTTCGCCTACGGCCGCGGCTACCTCGGCACGCCCGCGGGCAGCGAGCGCGAACCCGCGCGCCTGAAGAACCAGCTTGCGGTCGAGCGCATCGCGCTGCTGGGCGAGGCCGAGGCGAAGGCCCTGGCCGGCGCCGGCCAGCCCGCCGCGGAAGCACCGGCCGAGCCGGCCGCGCCCTCTTCCGCGCCCGCCGCCGCGCCCCTGGCCTGCGTGCAGGCCGGTCCCATCGCCGCGGGCGATACGCGCCGCTTCGAAACCCGCGCGGCGCGCCTGGACCTGGGCGAGCGCCAGTCACGCATCAGCGTGCCCTTCCAGGAAGTGAGCAGCTACATGGTCTACCTGCCGCCGGCCGGCGGCAAGGAAGGCGCGGACCGCCGCACGGCGGAGCTGAAGGAGCGCGGCATCGAGAACTTCTTCGTGATGCAGGGCGAGTCGGCAATGAAGTACGCGATCTCGCTGGGCGTGTTCAAGACCGAGGCGGCAGCCCAGACCCAGGTCGGCATCCTGGGCCGCCAGGGCGTGCGCGGCGTGCGCATCCTGCCGCGCGGCCCGCAAGGCACCCGCGCCGCCTATCAGTTCCGCAACATCGACGCCGACACCCGCACCCGCATCGCCGACATCGCCAAGGCCTTCCCCGGCGCGCAGCTGCAGGATTGCCTGCCGGCGCGGTGATGGTTGGCCGCGAGATCATCGAACACGATAACGGAACCGGTAACGATCGACGCGTCGGCGGCAAAGCCGCCAACCCTACCGTTTGACGACCAAGGGTTTCAAACCGAAGGACTTCGGCACCCTGCGCGCCGCCTTCGCGGCGTCGGCCCGGGTCGCGAACGGCCCGCCATACAGGCGCTGCGACGTCCCCGCCGGCGCCACTTCCAGGGTCCCCAGCTCCACGCCGGCCTTGGCCAGCTTCGCGCTCATCGCTTCCGCCGCGCCCGCGCGGCTGTAGGAACCGAGCTGCACATAGAAGCCTGGCGCCGCCTGGGCGATCGCCGCGCTGTCCGACCGCACCCCGTCTTCGAGCGCCATGGCGGCGATTTCCGGCGCGGCCGATTGCGCCAGCGAGGCCGCGGCGCGGCGCACGGTGGCGATCCGGGCTGGATCGTCAGGAAACAGGCGCTCGACCTTGACCTGGTGGCTGCCCCTGTCGAGCAGGCCGAGCTTGACCGCGGCCGCGTAGGACACGTCGATGACCCGGCTGGCGTGGAAGGGACCGCGGTCGTTGATCCGCACGATCACCGATTTGCCGGAGTCGACGCTGGTCACGCGCGCATACGAGGGGATCGGCAGGGTCGGATGCGCCGCCGTCATCCTGGTCTTGTCGTAGGGCTCGCCCGACGTGGTCTTCTGGCCGTGGAAGCGGTTCGCATACCAGCTGGCCATGCCGCGCTGCACGAAGGGATCCTCGTGCAGGATCGGGGTGTAGGTCTGTCCGAGCACCGAGTACGGGCGGTTGCCCCACCTGGCGTAGGGCTCGTACTTCACCAACGGCGTGTTCTCCTGTACCTGCGCCTGCTCGCCCGGGCCGCCGTCCTTGTGGTAGCCGCCGAGGCTGGATTCGGCCGTCGGCAATGCCGGCGCTTCGCCGTGCTTCAGCGCCGGCTTGTGCAGCCAGGGCAGCGGGATCAGCTGCATCAGGTTGCGATGCTCGCCCTTGGGTTGGGTCGTACAACCGGCGGCCAGGAGTGCAACTGCAAGGGCCGCCGAATAAATCCTTCGAACGGCCATTGCTCGTCCTCCATTTATCACGTCTGCACGAGTTTACGGTGTCTTTGAATACTCATCAATATGCCGGCGCCAAGTCCGAGCGTGATGAAGGCCGTGCCGCCGTAGCTCATGAAGGGCAAGGGCACGCCGACAACCGGCAGGATGCCGGCCACCATGCCCATGTTCACGAACGCATAGGTGAAGAAGATCATCGTGATCGCCCCCGCCAGCAGGCGCGAGAACGAGTTCGGCGCATTCGCCGCGATCATCAGTCCGCGCCCGATCAGGAGCAGGTAGACGAACAGCAGCACCAGGTTGCCGATCAGGCCGAATTCCTCGGAATACACGGAGAACACGAAGTCGGTGGTGCGCTCTGGCACGAACTCGAGATAACCCTGGGTCCCCTTCATGTAGCCCTTGCCGCTCACGCCGCCCGAGCCGATCGCGATGATCGACTGGATGATGTGGAAACCCTTGCCCAGCGGGTCCGAGGTCGGATCGATCAGGGTCATGACCCGCTCGCGCTGGTAGTCGTGCATCATCGACCAGCCGATCGGCAGCATCGCGGCCGCGCCGACCACCAGTGCGATGATCGCCTTCCATGCCAGGCCGGCCAGGAAGATCACGTACAGGCCCGAGGCGGCCACCAGCAGCGCGGTGCCGAGGTCGGGCTGCTTGGCGATCAGGGTCACCGGGATCAGGAGCAGCACCGCGGCGACGGCGAAGGATTTCCAGTTGCCGATCGTGGCCTTGGTCTGGAAATACCAGGCCAGCATCAGCGGCATGGCGATCTTGAGGATCTCGGAAGGCTGGATGTCGATGCCCAGGTGCAGCCAGCGCCGCGCGCCCTTCTTGATGATGCCGAACATGGCCACGGCGATCAACAGCGCGACCCCGAAGGTATAGATCGGCACCGCCAGCCGCATCAGGGTCTGCGGCGGAATGTTCGCCGCGATCCACATGATCGCGAAGGACAGCAGGAAGTTGCGGATCTGGTGCTCGACCCGGTCCGGGAAGTCGGCGCCCGCCGAGGTCATGGTGATCATGCTGATCGCCATCAGGACGAACAGGATCAGCGCCAGCGGGCCGTCGAACACGGCGAAGTACGGACGCAGGCGGCGGCGCAGCGAGCGTCGTTCTGGAATGTGCGCCATGGCTTATTCCTTTCTGGTGAGGGCGGCCGCGGCACCCGTTGCCGCAACCTGGGCCGCGGGGGCCGCGACCGGCGTGGGCGCGCGCTTGGCTGCGGCGGGGCCGGGCGGCGGATCCTTGGGCTTGGGCGGCGCCGGGCGCTTGCCCAGCAGGTAGTAGTCGAGCGCCTTGCGCGCGATCGGCGCCGCCGAGGCCGCGCCGAAGCCGGCGTTCTCGACCACCAGGGCCAGGGCGATGCGCGGCTGGTCGGCCGGCGCGAACGCGACATACAGCGCATTGTCGCGGTGGCGCTCGTCGATGGCGCTGGCGTTGTACTTCTGCCCCTTCAGGCCGATCACCTGCGCCGTGCCGGTCTTGCCCGCCGAGATGTAGCCGGCGTTGGCGAAAGCGCGGTAACCCGTGCCATAGGATTCCTGGGTCACGCCCACCATCGTGTGCTTGATGAAGTCGACGTGTTCCTGCTTGAGCGGGATGCGGCGGCTTTCCTTCGGCACCGTGAGCGTGCGCTGGCGGGTGGTGCCGTCCTCGATCATCTTGACCAGGTGCGGCTTCATGACCACGCCGTTGTTGGCCAGGTTGGCCACCGCGTGCGCCAGCTGCAGCATGGTGTAGTTGTTGAAGCCCTGGCCGATCGAGACCGAGATGGTGTCGCCGCCGACCCATTTCTGCGCCGCGCGGTTGCGCTTGAAGCGCTGCGCCTTCCATTCCTTGGAGGGCAGCACGCCGGTCTTCTCGTGCTCGAGGTCGATCCCGGTCGGCTCGCCGAAGCCGAACTGGCGCATGAAGCCCGACATCCTGTCGATGCCCATCTCGTTGCCCAGCTGGTAGTAATAGGTGTCGCAGGACTCGACCACCGACTTGTACATGTCGACCACGCCATGGCCGCCCGGCTTGTCGTCGTTGAAGCGGTGCCCGCCCAGCACGAAGAAGCCCGGATCGCGGATCGCGTCCGATGGGCGGCGCAGGCCCATCTCCAGCGCGGCCAGCGACATGAAGGGCTTGAAGGTCGATCCCGGCGGATAGGTGCCCGACAGCGGACGGTTCATCAGCGGACGGTCGAGCGAGGTGTTCAGCTCGTTCCAGCTCTGGCTGTCGATGCCGTCCACGAACAGGTTCGGGTCGAAGCCCGGGCGCGAGACATAGGCCAGCACGTCGCCGGTGGCGGGTTCGATCGCCACCAGGGCGCCGCGGTTGTCGCCGAAGGCTTCCTCGACCACTTTCTGCAGCTCGATGTCGATCGACAGGATCAGGTTGCTGCCGGGCACCGGCGCCGTGCGGCGCAGGGTGCGGATCGCGCGGCCGCCGGCCGAGCGTTCGACTTCCTCGTAGCCGGTCTGGCCGTGCAGGTAGCGCTCGTAGCGCTTTTCCAGGCCTTCCTTGCCGATATGCTCGGTGCCGTTGTAGTTGGCGGCGTCTTCGCTTTCTTCCAGCGCGTCGGCTTCCTTCTGGTTGATGCGGCCGATGTAGCCGATCACGTGCGAAGCGACCTCGCCCAGCGGGTACTGGCGGAACAGGCGCGCCTGCACTTCCACGCCGGGGAAGCGGAAGCGCTGCGCGGTGAAGCGCGCCACCTCGTCGTCGCTCAGGCGGGTGCGGATCGGCACGCTGGCGAAGCTGCGCGACTCTTCCAGCAGGCGCTTGAAGCGGCGCCGGTCGCGCTGCTCGATGGTGACCAGCTTGGACAGCTCGTCGATCACCGAGTCCAGGTTGGCGTGCAGCTTGGACGGGTTGATCTCGAGGGTGTAGGCGGAATAGTTACGCGCCAGGACCACTCCGTTGCGGTCCACGATCAGGCCGCGGTTGGGCACGATCGGCACCAGCGCGATGCGGTTGTCCTCGGCCTGGGCGGCGTACTGGTCGTGGTGCAGCACCTGCAGCCAGACGAAGCGCGCGACCAGCAGGCCGAAGCAGACGAAGACCAGTCCCACCAGCACCGTCAGGCGCATGCGGAACTTGTGGATCTCGCGGTCGTTATCCTTGAACTCGGTCATGCCGGCAGCAACCTCAGATCGGACGGGTATGGTCGCGGTCGACGGCGCGGCGCTGCGGCGCCAGCAGCAGCCAGGTGATCACCGGCCACAGGGCCACGGCCACCAGGCTCTCGACGAAGGTCAGCAGTCCCGGGAAGCGGCCCGAGACCATGAAGTGCACGAAGGCCTGGATCGCCTGGGCCAGCAGCAGCAGCGGGAACACGTGCATGGCCTGGGTCATCAGGTGGAACCACAGCACGCGGCGGTGGATCATGATCGCCAGGTAGGACAGCAGGGTATAGGCCAGCGCGTTCTCGCCCAGCAGGCTGGCGTCGTGCACGTCCATCAGCAGGCCCATGACGAAGGCCACGCCGATGCCGACCTTGCGCGGCTGGTGGATGCCCCAGAAGACCAGCACCAGGGCGACGAAATCGGGCGCGCCCACCCAGCGGCCCCAGGGCATCAGGTTGAGCATGAAGGCGCACACCAGGCTGAACGTGATGAACAGCGGGCTGACGGGCAGCAGGATGTAATGCGGACGGTTACCGGGCATGGTCAGGTCCTGGAATCATTGTCCGGCCGGCGCGGGTGCAGCCGGCGGCGTGGTTGCCGCGGGCGCGGGACGGTTTGCGGCAGGCGCGGGCGCGCTTGCCGGCGCAGTGGCCGGCGCAGTTGCCGGCAAAGTTGCCGGCGGGGTTGCTGGTGCCACGGCGCGGGTAGC